>DATFQC010000051.1:0-5496 GCA_035264425.1 Anaerolineales bacterium | reverse complement strand
TATGAATATGCTTACTATATGGCGGATATGCCTATCCTGCCCGTGAGTATTTCCTATCAACTGACCGCCGTGGCAAACGCCACTTCCTCGCCAATCATTCTCGCACCCACACGGACCAGCGTGAGCTCACAAAACACACCTGCGGTTGCAAATACCCCCAAACCTAATCCCACCAAGAAGCCTAATCCTACCAAGAAACCTAATCCTACGAAGAAATCCCAAAATAATGGTCAACCTTGACCAGGCGTAGATACCATCAAGTGTGCAAGGGCATTCGCACAATAGATAAGAAAATAAATTTCACCGGACAATTACATCAGCGCACCAACGGGGACAAAAGTTGCTGCCCCTCGGTTTGTTATAATGACAAACAGCATGAAAAAATTCATTTTGTATGTGTTTCCCCTTTTTCTTTTGATTACATCCGCCTGTGGCAATCAACCAATTGCAACTCAGCCCGAGGTTCTTGTTACCAGCACAACAACAACTGATAATCCCTGTTCCTCTGAAAATTTACCAACCACGGTGCAAGGCCTCAATGATTTAATGGGCGAGTTCGACGATGCCTCGCAAGTAGTGTCCACCACGCCTGCAAAACAACTGCCAGGGATTGTCTCCACGTTGCAGCGCATTCGTCGGGGCGCGGAGGATACACAGATCCCAGCCTGTCTGGGAGAGCTAAAGACCCACCAACTTAACCACATGAATCTGATGATTCAAACCTTGATCGCATTTGTGGGAGGGGCCAATAAGGAAGCGCTCAACGCCGGATTGGAGAAAGCACGCAAGGAACACGATCTTTATTCTCTTGAAATTGTGCGCTTACTCGGAATTACCCTCGCGCCCATTACCGCAACGCCCTGATCCTCTCTGTCTATAAATGGGGATCATTAATCTAATTCTTCATGCGCAATGAATTCAACATATTGAACCTGTATTTGCCACTGGTATAATCACGAAAATTCTATCTGGAATTCCAGAGTGCCGAGCGCATGTTTGACATGCCTATGTCCATTGAAGATCTAATATTTGGTTCACAACACAATCCAGAACTTTACTTGTTATTAATGAGATAAGCGGTAGTAATTCTATGAGCGCGACAACTCAGCATGGTTATCTGGTTCTTGCCGATATTTCGGGGTACACATCCTTTGTGGCGGGAACAGAACTCGATCATTCCCATGAGATCTTGAGTGATCTGCTGGAGATTATTTGCACACAGATCGAAAAACTCCTGACGATCCATAAGCTGGAAGGGGACGCGGTCTTTGCCTACGCGCCCGAAGCGATGATCTCACGCGGAGAAACGATCCTGGAATTGATCGAATCGACGTACATGGCATTTCGCGACCGCCAGATCAGTATTAAGCGAGCCACAACCTGCACATGCCGGGCTTGTCAAAACATTCCCAGTCTTGATCTTAAATTCATCGTCCACCATGGTGATTACATTCTCCAACAGGTGCGTGATATCCGCGAGATGGTCGGCTCGGATGTCAATCTTATCCACCGCTTGTCGAAGAACCATGTGACCGAAGCAACCGGCTGGAGAGCGTATTTAATGATCACGGAGCCCGGTCTGGAACATTTAAATTTGAAACTAGAAGGCGTTCATGAACAAATGGAGTCTTACGAACATCTTGGTGAGATCAAAACAATTAATATCGATATGCATCGCCGCTATGAGGAATTGAAAGAAGCACGACACATTTTCTTCACCGAAACGGATGCTGATATTCAATTCACCGTCGATTTTCCTACACCTCCTCCTATAACGTGGGAATGGCTTCAGGATCCCAGCAAGCGAAACCTATGGAGTGGCGGTGTTCATTGGTATAGCGGAGACCGGCCGAAAGGTCGCGCCGGCAGCGGAGCGAGTAACCACTGCGCGCACGGAAAATCGCTTAGCACAGAAGTCACCTTGGACTGGCGTCCATTTGAATATTCTACGTCAGAATCATTTGAGAACGGAAAAAAAACGTTTAGTGAAACCTTTCGGCTGGAGCCTCTTCCGGATGGTGGCACGCGAGTCCAGAATTATTCAAGGATTAATTTCCCTGGTCCACGCTGGCTGCGCCGAATCATCGGGCAGATCATCATCCTGAAACAGTTCAAATATGATCAAGGAGTACAGAAAGCTGCGCAACTGGCAGGGGAGGAATACAAGCGAAGCACGCCGCAGAGCATCAGTGGGGATCACTCCGTAGCTCACGAATGATGCGTCTCTCACAGGCCCTTTCTATCCGATCCGGCGAAAGCCGCATGGCTTCGCTGATGATTGGCATTATGCTGTTCACAGCGATGGGTGCAGCCTTAGGTGGGACAGGCATCGAGGCCCTCTTCTTCGCTCGTTTTGGGGTTGAATATCTCCCTTATTTGTTCGTGGGGTTGGGCATCACCAGCATGATCATGTCCTTTGGGTTGAGTGCCGCGCTGGGAAGCATTCCGCGTCGTGTTCTTTACATTTCCATTCCACTTCTTATCTCAGTTATTCTGATCGTTGCGCGGCTGGCTCTCTTCACAAGGCTCAGTTGGTTATATCCAGCGTTGTGGCTGGGAAAGGAAATCCTTAACTTTCTGATAGGCATCCTGGTTTGGGGGATCGCCGGTGTCGTTTGTGATACACGGCAGGCCAAAAGGCTTTTCCCCCTTTTCAATGCAAGTCGCATTCTGGGACAAGTCATCGGCGGGTTTATCACAGGTGCGCTCGTTAACTGGATGGGTGTAGAAAACCTACTGCTCATATGGTCGGGCACCATGCTGCTGGCATTTGTTTTGAGCCGCACGCTTCTGCGTCATCAACAACTGTCTTCGCAGCCGACAGTTACGTCAAGACAAAAACAGCGGACACTGGTTCAGGAAATGCAGAGTGGTTATCAGTACGTGCAAAAATCGAAACTGATGCGCTGGATTTCACTGGCAGCAATTTTATTCTCCCTTCTTTACTTTTCCATCTCTCTTCCTTTTTCACGGGCGGCAACCGAGCAATATGGTAATGAGAAAGACCTAGCTGCCTTCCTCGGCCTTTTTAATGGGATCTGCACGGCGGCAGCATTTTTGGCTTCGCTTTTTCTTGCCAATCGTCTCTTCGCCCGCTTTGGCATCATGCTTTGTATTCTTGTCTTTCCAATGATTTATTTCGCCGGATTTGCCAGCCTGGCACTCCTCCCCATCTTTGCAATTATTGTTTCCTTTCGATTTATTCAAATGCTCTGGCTCTCCGGCATTGCTGATCCTGCCTATCAGGCTATGTTCAATGCAGTGCCAAGTGAACGCCGCGATCAGGTTCGGACGTTCATCGATGGTGTGCCCGAACAGGCCGGTGTTTTCATTGCAGGCACAATCCTGATCATCGGTGAACAAACACTGGCTCCACAGCAACTTTATATCGTCGGGTTGATCGCCGCGGCCCTGTGCACGTTTGCAATTTATCGCGCTCGTGATGGCTACAATGAAGCATTGATCGAAGCGCTGCAGGCAGGCAATCCCCATCTCTTTTATAGCGAAGAGCAGCCCTTTGGTGGTTTTAGGCAGGATGCGACAGCCATCCGGGCTGCGCTCAATGGGTTGGTTGATCCCGATCCCGGCCTGCGACGCGTCTCGGCCGAAATTCTTGGACATCTTTCTCTTCCAGAAGCAGAAGCTCCCCTGCTCAAGGGATTAAGCGACTCGGATGCGATTGTGCGCGCCGCCTGTTTACGCGCGCTGGCTCAGGCGAAAACAACTACTGCAGTAGAAAAGGTGGCCGCGTCGTTACACGACCCGGAGCCAGAGGTCCGTTTCGAGGCCATCGCGGCTCTTGCAGCGCTGACCGTTCCTGTCTCTCAACTTGAAAGTTATCTCAACCCGATCCTGGACGATCCAGACTCGCGCGTTAGCACCCGCGCTGCCTCGGCCCTCCTTAAGATTGGATGTAACATACAGCGGGCGAAATCCTTTCTCCGTTACACAGCCGCGCTGGGAGAACTTTCGGAGCGCGAAAATGCAATTATTGCTATGGGCGAGTGGGGCGATAGTGAAGCCTTTGAGTTTTTGAGTAATGAATTGAAAGATCCCAAATTGCCGGTCCTGATTCGGCGCGTTGTTCTGGCTTCACTGACAAAAATTGATCCTGAGAAATCCATACCCCACTTAATCGAGCCGTTGGGACATGCGGACATTTCTATTCGAGAGGTAGCTGCAACGCTGCTTGGACAAATTGGTCAGCCTGCGCTTGAATTTGTTCTTCCGGCATTGAAAAACCCAACGAAGGAAGAAGGCACATTGTTTGCCTTGCAGAATCTGCCCATGCCACCCGCAAAGCCTGTCGAGGAGTATGCACAGGCTGCGATCGCGCGCGCAGTCGAATACGATGCTTTAATGCGTGGCGTCAGGGCTGAGGCTTCGAATGAAGCGCTGAGTCTACTTATCGAGTCTTTGCAAAAGAAATCAAGCGAATATGGTGTCCGCGCCTTGCGCGCCGTCGGGTTATTAGGAGATCGGGACTCCATGAATCTTGCTATTGAGATTCTGGGGATGCGGAATTCGGCCCAACGCGCGAATGTCATCGAGGCGTTGGAATCTCTTAACTCGCGCAGTCGAACGATCCTCCAGCCATTGATGCAGTTATGGGAAGATGAATCCACGCTGGCTGGGAGGGCAGACTGGGGGCGATTGATGTCAGACCAAGATCCCTGGATACGAGATTGCGCCTTGTTCGCGGCTCATAAGCTTGGAGTAATGAAAATGGAAAATATTGCCACCCTGTCTTTAATGGAACGAATATTATTTTTCAAGCGGGTTCCGCTTTTTGCAAATCTTTCCCCAGGCGACCTTAAACAAGTTACCGCTATCGCAGAGGAAGCATCGTTCAGCGGCGGTGACATCCTTGTGAGCCAAGGGGAAGTGGGTGATGTCCTGTTCATTATTGCTTCAGGGGAGGTGAGTGTGGTAGCTACGAAAGATCAGAAAGAGGTTGAGCTGGCGCGGCGCGGCGCAGGCGATTTTATCGGAGAGATGGCGCTCATTAGCAAAGAGCCACGTATTGCAACGGTAAAAGCAGTAGGAAATGTTCATACACTTTTCATCAATCAAAAAAGTTTCGAGTCAATTCTGCGTGACCGGCCAGATGTGAGTTTGGCTGTCATTCAAGTTTTGTGCGAACGACTCAAAGAAGCTGGCCAAAAATTGCAGCGTTAAGTTATTAGACTTCTGAATCAAAATAAAGCCTCTCCCCGTTGAACGGAGAGAGGCTTTATCATTCAACCAAACCTAGTGCATAGATGCAACTGGTTCTCGTGTATAAAGTCATTATTTTTGGGAGGTCATATTTTCGCTGCTCATGGCAGCTTTTACATTGACACGGTTTTCCGCCACCTTGGTTAATTTCTTATCTGTTTCTTTTTCTTCCTCCAGTGTTTGACTCAGCAGATCAACTGCTTTCAAATAACCCAATTGCCGAGCATGAGCACGTGCCGTTCCATACGCGGCAATCTCGTAATGTTCGATCCGCTGAGC
>DATFQC010000050.1:0-7202 GCA_035264425.1 Anaerolineales bacterium | reverse complement strand
GGGAGGACAATCTGGAAACTTGCAAAATAGTTCGAGTAACTGGCCGAAGTGTGGTTCATGGAATGAATGCTTCAATCCAAAGATGCCATTCTGGGTCGTGCCGATTTCCCATAAACGTATTTGAAGCTCTGTAAGATTGCTCGAATGCTGATCTTCTAACCAACGATATAGCCACTCACCAGGATTGCCCGCGACATCGATTGCCTGCAATGCTTTACATAGCAAAGTACTGCCTGTGCGCTGGCTAAACCAAATTGTGTAGGATAATTTCGGCTTCATAAAATTCCTCCTTATAAGGATATTATAAGATATGAACTTGTATATCGGTTGTCCCATTTGGTCATGGAAAGGCTGGGTTGGAAATTTTTATCCTGAAGGCACAAAGCCACCCGATTTTTTGCATGAGTATACGCGACGACTCACAACTGTGGAGGGCAATACTACTTTCTATGCGGTCCCTGCGCAAAAGACACTCGAGGGTTGGGCGGAGGAAATGCCCTCCACATTCCGTTTTTGCCCCAAGGTTCCAAAAGCGATCAGCCATGAAGGCAAATTAATGGATAATGTCGAACGAGCACGCGAATTTATTAAAATTATGAGCCAACTGGGAACGCGGCTCGGGCCGATGTTTCTGCAACTGCCGCCTCGTTACTCCCCGAAGCTTCTCGGAGATCTACAGGCGTTTCTCGCTCTTTGGCCGCGCGAGGTGCGCCTCGCTGTCGAAGTCCGCCACTTGGATTGGTTTGATGAACCTCATAATGATTCATTGAATGAGTTGTTATCTGAGCATAATATGGCGCGCGTAACGATTGACACACGCCCAATCCGCGACCTGAATGGGGATGATATTTTAGCGGGATCTGTTTATCAGAGTTTGCTCGAAGCCCGAGAGCGGAAACCGGATGTGCCTGTCGTGCCAAAGCGCACCTCTGATTTCATTTTTGTGCGTTATATCGGTCATCCAGATATTGAGGTCAACAATCCTTATCTTAAGGAATGGGGCAATTATTTCATTCCGCAGTTGCAGGAAGGCGCCGACGTTTATATGTTTTGTCATTCGCCAAATAATCTGGCGGCGCCGTGGTTATGTAGGAAGCTTTATGAACAAGTTGAAAAAGAGGTGGATCTTCCACCTTTGCCTTGGAATGAGGTAGATAGAGAAAATTATGAACAAGGACAGTTGTTTTAGACAATCCTATTCCCCAATTTCCTGTAAAAAAACTTCTACCATTTTAGGATCAAAGTGTTTTCCACTTTGTTCACGGATATATTTCAGTGCCTTTTTCCTCGGCCAGCCTTTGCGATAGGGCCGGTCCGCAGTGATCGCATCCCAAACATCCACGATTGCAAAAAGACGCGCCTCCAGCGGAATCTGCGTGCCTGCCAGCGCGCGTGGATAACCTGTGCCATCCCATTTTTCATGGTGGCAATAAGGGATGTTCAACGCGTCTCTCAGATAAGCGATAGGTTCAAGCATATCGTATGCCAGTTGAGGATGCTGTCTCATAATATGCTGCTCTGCCTCGGTGAGCTCGTCGGGTTTAAGTAGAATGTAATCTGGTACGCCCATTTTTCCTATATCGTGCAGAAGAGCACCGCGCCGGATCAGAATGAGACGATCTTCGCTCAGCCCCATTTTACGAGCCAGCTTTAGCGTCAGATCTGTGACACGCTGGGTATGACCTTCTGTTTCTCTGTCACGCAGATCAAGCGCGTGGGACCAGCCTTCGATGGTTGCATCGTAGGCCAGGGCAAGCTCGAAATTGGAGCGCTGTAAATCCTGAAATAGGATCGAATTTTCAATTGCAATCGCCGTTTGTCCGCCGAGGGTTTCCAGAAAATCTACCCACTCACGATCCGGATTTAGGCGAGAACGGTTGAAGATTTCGAGTACACCTTTCACCTCTCCCTTTGAAATTAGGGGAACGGCATAATAGGAAACAAAACCTTCCTCAGCCAGCAATTGTGCGCGCATAAATTTTCCGTTGTAGTTCGCCAAATCAGGGACCTCGATAATATGCCGTTCGATCACGGCTCGGCTCGCGTTCCCCTCGCCGATGCGCTGACTGGTGGCTTCAATCTTGCGGGTATAAAAACCTTGTCCGGCCATATACTCGATACGGCCACTCCCAGCCTGAACCAGCAAAACAGAGGCAGCATCTACATCAAGTTGCTTGATTACCTCATTGATTAGGATTGTCAACGTGATCTGCAAATCGAAAACACTACTAATCGCAAGATCGATCGACCGCAGCGCAGCCAATCGTTCCAGCTGCTTGATCGTTTGTTCATGCAAATACATGCGATGGATTGAATTACCCCCAATCTCTGCCAAAGCGTTTAGGATGCGTATCTCTCCCTTTGTAAGTTCGCGCGGCAAAGTGACGTTGATAAACATCACACCCACAATATTATCCTCGGCATGTAGCGGGACACATGCCCCTCCAATACCTTTGGGGATTTGGTTACGATTTTCGCCTGTCACTTGTAAATCACTGCGGAACTCACGTGCCACAATCGCCTTACCGAGCTTTACCGCCAACCCAGGGATACCTTCTCCAAGTTTATAAGACGATCCTATATACTCTTCATTCCAGTCCTGCTGGGTTTTCAAGTCAATCGTTTCATTGGTTGAGTCATATAACCAAATGCTTCCAACTTCTGCTTCAACGAGCTTTAAAGCTTGATCCAGCAATTGAGAGAGCATTTCTTCCAGTGTTTTTGCAGTGCGCAGCCTTGTATTAACGGAGACAATTGCCTCAAGTTCGCGTTCGCGCTCGCGTCGTTCACGGCGTACTTCCACTTCTTTTAATTCGCGTTGTATGGCTGGGATCAGCCGTGCAAAATTCCCTTTGATAATAAAATCGTGAGCCCCCGCTTTTAATGCATTGACCGCACTTTCCTCTCCAATCGTGCCGGAAACAATAATGAAAGGCAAGTCATAGTCACTCTTTTTGAGTAATTCAAGTGCATTGGGAGCGCTGAAGTGCGGCAGAGAAAAATCACAGATAATCAAATCCCACGTTTGACGCGCAAGCGCAGCCCGCATAGTATCTGCTGTCTCGACACGCTCAAATTCCACTTCATATCCACTACGCTGTATTTCCCGTAAGACCAACCGGGCATCATCCTCGGAATCTTCAATTAATAGGATCCGTAAGTGCGTTCCCATGTACCTTATCTTGGCGGAGCCTCATTCAAAATAAGCCAGTACAAACCTAACTGACGAACAGCACCGATAAACTGATCAAAATCCACAGGTTTTTGAACATATGAATTCGCGCCGAGGCTATAACCGTTCAGGCGGTCTTGTTCTTCCTTCGAGGATGTAAGAATAACTACAGGAAGTAGATGCGTTTTCTCATTCGCACGGATGCGGCGCAACACCTCCAGGCCATCTATCTTGGGAAGTTTCAAATCCAGCAATACGACTTGAGGCACATCTTGTGGATCGCGGCTGGCGTAAGCACCTGTACAGAACAGAAACTCCAAAGCTTCAGCACCATCCCGAACCACGGCAAGCTCATTTCCAATATTGTTTTTTTTGAGGGCCCTGAGAGTTAATGCTTCATCGTCGGGGTTGTCTTCTACCAGAAGTATCATTTTGAGTTCCATCAATTCTCTCCATTAAAGAGTAAAGTAAAAAGTGGTTCCTTTTCCTTCGGCGCTTTCTGCCCATATGTGTCCACCATGAATGGAAATAATCCTTTGAACAGTTGCCAGACCCACGCCAGTGCCCGGGAATTCACTTACTGAGTGCAGGCGCTGAAAAACACCAAATAGTTTATCTACATACTCCATGTTGAATCCAACACCATTATCGCGCACATAAAATGTCCGTTCTTTCACATGGACTTTCTGGCCGAACTCAATCTGTGTGTGTTCATGTTTGGATGTGAATTTCCATGCATTACTCAATAGATTTTCCAGAACAATATGCATAAGATGCGGATCGGCCTCCACCATCAGGTCTGGAGCGATCGAAATTGTTGCTGCTCGACCATGCTGGTTTTCCTGAAGTCTTTGCATAATTTCTTCAGCCATCTTGCTTAAGTTGATAAACCTGGGCTGCAATGCGGTCCGCGTCAGACGCGATAAGTTGAGTAAATCATCGATCAGGACCGCCATACGCTGGGCAGCGGCCCGCACACGTTCCAGATAGTTACGGCCCTCATCGGGAAGCAGGTCACTGTAGTCTTCCAGTAAAACGTGACTGAAGCCATCGATACTTCGCAATGGGGCGCGCAAATCGTGCGAAACTGAATAACTGAAAGCTTCAAGCTCCTTATTGGCAGCTTCCAATTGAGCTGCACGCTGTTTCAAATCCTCGTTCAGTTTTTGAACGTCTTCTTCCATACGCTTGCGTTGGGTCACATCGCGGATCGCGGCGCTCACCAAAAGCCCCCCTTCTATTTCCAGTGGACTGAGACTGAGCTCAATAGGAAATTCACTTCCGTTTTTTCGCAAGCCAAACAGCTCCAAACCGATTCCCATTGGCCGCACAGGATGTTCAACATAATAGCCTTCACGGTGTCTGACATGTTTTCTGCGGAAGCGCTTCGGCACCATAATTTCCACCGGCTGCCCCACAATTTCAAGCCGGTCATAGCCAAACAGTTTTTCTGTTTGTGAGTTGACCAGTTGAATCACGCCTTGTTGATCCACAACCACCACCGCGTCCGGAGCTGATTCGAGCAGACCGCGGAATCTGGCTTCCGCTCGTTTCCGTTCGGTGATGTCACGAATCGCGGCAATGATTAAATTATCTTCTTCTGTTTCCATGGGACTCAGACTGATCTCCACCGGAAACTCAGTCCCATCCTGGCGGAGCGCATAGAGATCAATGTCAGCACCCATCGGCCGCACGCGTGGATTCTTGCCATATTGATTCCGGTGGAAAGGATGAACATCCCGAAAGCGCGTAGGCACCAATCGTTCAACGTGTTTGCCCAACAGATTATCGCGTTGATAACCAAAAACTTTTTCTGTTTGGGCATTGACCATGACAACCATGCCCTCCTGATCAATGATCACGATTGCGTCAGGAGCTGCTTCGAGCAGGCCGCGAAATCTCTTTTCGTTTTGTTTTTGCCTCTCTGCCTCGCGGACTGTTTCTTCCTGTTGTCGGATCAATTGCTGTTTCATTTCGAGATAGGCTTCGCCAATTCCGCTCATAGTGATATCGAGCAAACTGTCCATTCCGTGGATCGCATAGAGCAAACGCTCAGGCTCTTCACCGAAGGCGTGCAGTAGGTAGGGCGTCAGATATTTTCGAAATGCAGCAACGATTTCAAACCAGGCATGGAAGCTTAAGCCGGTCTGGGCATAGCCCATTCCCTGGCGCTGCAAGTTATTTAAGTAAGGCTCCCAATCATTCTGAAAAATTGCATTCTTTTGGATCTCTCGATTCCTGGCTTGCTCTTCAGGCGTGGGTTGGGCAGCCGTGTTCTGTAGAATGAAACTAAATTCCGGGTGCTGGCTTGCCATTTCCAATAATCGAGCGTTGATCTCTTCTCGATGCTTTTCATATAGATTCCAGTAATCCTGCAACCCCTGTTTTTCATCAGGGTTGAAATTGGGAATTGTAATTTTCTGTAAAGATAAATTCATGGGTGAATGTTATTGGTCTTCATGACTATTCAATATAATCATTTTGGATCGCTATGAAAGCATGCAGCCTTTGTATGATGTCTGATATCAAGGCAGTAAAAGGGAGTTGGTTGCCATCTCCATCTTTTAGTGAGCATTGTTAGTTTTGATGAAAACTTTGGCGGAGGGCTTAACCTCATGAATCAGTGTAATGGCATGAACGTTACCCTTATTCTTCGGGATGAATTCTGACTCATGAAGTTGTAAAAATGCTGGGATGAATTATTCGGTGAAAATCAAAAGAATAAAAACAGATAAATCTTTTCGAATTTACTATACAACTATCCTTAAAAAAAATCAAGGGTACTTTGAGTCGCCTACACATTGGCTGTTAATAGTGTTTTTCGATGCCCCCAAATCCATACTGTTTGTTTTTTTCCGTCATTTTGAGGAAATATCGCAAACGTTTGTTGAACTCTGCAGGCCGTTTTCGAGCGCCATCAATGAAGCCAATCCGAATCCGCTTGTAGGCATCCGAAAACGTTTGGAAGTTCTTCCATGCCTCTTCGTTGGCTTTGATCGTTTCCAAAATATCATCAGGGATTTCGAATTTCTCATCAGAAATATCTCCCAGTGTTTCAAGCACCTCTTTGATCACTTTGTGCTGCTTGATCAGCTTTCGCAATCGCTCCTTGTTAGCCGGTGAGTAAGAGCTTTTCGGTTTCCGCGGCGAGAATCGTTGCGCGGTCCGCTGTTCATCTAATGTTTTAAACGTACTGTCAATCCAGCCGAAGCAAAGGGCTTCTTCCACTGCATCGTTATAGAGGATGCGCGGCTTGCCGGTATCCTTTTTGTAATAAACCAGCCAGATCTCTTTTTCGGTCTTGTAATGTTCACGGAGCCACTTACGCCAGTCTTTGCGATTTGTTACGTGTAAAGTCTTCGTAATTTTCATTGGGATGAATTTCCGGTCACTCGGGACGGTAGGGTGCTTCTGTTTCAATATCGCCGACATACTCGGGCAGGTTCGCGTGCCCGAGTATCTGACGAATCGCTTGGATCTCGCCAATGTGATACCAGTAATGATAGGTAATGCGCCGTAATGCCGATCCAAGCGATTGTCCGACAGACTCCCCATTCAACAGCAAATCAGCTTGTAAGGCTTCAGTCGTTAGGGTATCCAAAAAGGGATCGGCTGTTTTGCTGACGATCTGCCAGATCTCCCTCATCTCCTTCAGGGATGGCATATTCGCTGGTGCACCATATGCAAATAATTCATTCAGCTGCGGAAAAACGATCTTGCCCTGCGGTCGCTGCAAAAACGTGCGCTGCTCATGCCAGGCAAGATGACCTACTGTCCAGCTAATACAGTTCATCGCTGCAAAGCGACGTGCACCTTCCTCTTCGGTTACGTCGTCGAGTCCGCGTAACCATTCGAGGCGTGTAAAACGGAGTTGGTCGACGAGTGGATGGGTCATAGTCTCTCCTAAAGCTTGATGCTCTTATTACTTACGCTTAACATCCAGCATAGCGATCTTAGTCGAATGATTAAACGGACTGGGATCTGTGATCGGCGCGTTGGTTCGATTGTACCCAACTACATCTTCGGGTAC
>DATFQC010000049.1:0-4109 GCA_035264425.1 Anaerolineales bacterium | reverse complement strand
CACCACGCGCACCACGCGCAACGTGGGGCTCGGAATTCCACTGCTGAAGCTGGCCGCGGAAATGGCCGATGGGAGTTTCAGCCTGCAGTCGGAACTTGGCAAAGGGACGTGGGTGGAAGCGGAGTTTCGTCACGGTCACATTGACCGAATGCCGCTTGGGGATCTTGCCTCCACTTTTCTAACGCTGTTGATCTCTCATCCACAAATTGATTGGACGTTTTTATATCGTGTAACTGACGCGAATAAGCAAAGTTGTGATTTTCTTTTTGAAAGTGCCGAGTTAAAAAGCGAACTTGGAGATATCTTGCTTACTGAACCAGAAGTATTGACGTTTGTGCGCAGCCTCATCGAAGAAGGTATCAATGCTGTTGCGCTGCAAGCCGTACCTGCATGATAAAGGAGAACATATGCCTGCAATTAAATCTCTTGAAGAACTGAAACGCATTCGTGAAGAAGCGCTGCAAAAGAAACAAATGAAAGCCACGCTCGGCAACATACAGGTAATCGTTGCCATGGGAACCTGTGGAATTGCTGCCGGCGCGCGCGACACAATGAAGAGTGTGCTGAACTACATTGAAAATGAAAAGGTCAGCGGTGTAACCGTGACACAAACCGGTTGTATGGGTCTGTGTGAGCAAGAACCGATCGTTCAGGTCGTACTTGGAGAGCAGCCCAAGGTTGTGTATGGCATGGTGAATGCTCAGGTTGCAGAGAAGATCATGAAACAGCATGTTCAGAACGGACAGCCCGTAAAGGAAAACATTATTCAGATCTAGATTTTTAACATCAGATCTTATTTTTGGTTTGGAGTTTGGAATGGCGTTTTATCGATCACATGTTTTAGTCTGCGTCGACCCGGAGTGCCTCGCAAAAGGCGCTCATGAAGTCGTTGATGCATTACAAGACGAATTTATTGCTCAAGGGTTGCATGACGAAATTCAGGTACTGGAAACGTCGCGTATTGGGGGCTGTGGGAATGGACCTGAAATGATGGTCTATCCGGAGGGCATCCATTATGTTGGCATGGCGCCGGATGATATTCCCTATCTTGTCGAGGAACATTTTCTTAAGGGTAGAGTTGTCGAACGTTTCCGTGAACGCGTAAAAACCACGGTAGATGAAGAGTTGGGCGCGTTACGTCCAAAGGAAGTGCGTGTTGTGTTGCGCAACTGCGGACAGATCGATCCCAATAATATCGAAGATTATCTTGCAAATGATGGCTATCAGGCACTGGGCAAAGTATTGTTCGAGATGACGCCCGAAGGCGTGATCGATGAAGTCTTAAAATCAGGTCTACGCGGGCGCGGCGGCGCAGGTTTTCCGGCCGCCAAGAAATGGGCTATTACACGTGAGGTCCCTGACAGCCCGAAGTATATGATCTGCAATGCAGATGAGGGTGACCCAGGCGCGTTCATGAATCGCCGTGTGTTGGAGGGCGATCCACATTCGGTGATAGAAGGCATGATTATCGGGGCCTATGCCGTCGGCGCAAGCTATGGCTACATCTATTGCCGTGCGGAATATCCGGTTGCAGTACAAACACTCAACATTGCAATTGCACAGGCGCGTGAGTTTGGGCTTTTAGGACAGAACATTCTTGGAACTGATTTCAGTTTCGACCTTGAAGTACGCGTCGGCGCGGGTGCGTTTGTCTGCGGCGAAGAGACCGCTTTGATCGCGTCCATCATGGGCATGCGCGGTGAACCGCATCCACGTCCCCCCTTCCCCTCTGTCAAAGGCGTGTGGGGGAAGCCTAGCAATAACAACAATGTTGAAACCTATTCAAACGTACCGCAAATTATTTTGAACGGCGCGGCGTGGTATGCCAGCATGGGCACGGAAAAATCCAAAGGCACGAAGACATTTGCGGTTGGCGGAAATGTCGTCAAGCCGGGTCTGATCGAAGTTCCGATGGGAATCACCCTGCGTGAAATTATCTTTGACGTAGCTGGCGGAATCAAAGACGGCAAAAAGTTCAAGGCCGTGCAGACCGGCGGGCCGATGGGTGGATGTCTTACCGAGCAGCACCTCGATTTGCCCCTCGACTATGAGGCACTCTCCAAAGCCGGTTCAATGATGGGGTCGGGCGGTCTCGTCGTCATGGACGAGAGCTCCTGTATGGTGGATATCGCCCGCTTCTTTATGGATTTTACGCAGGCTGAATCGTGTGGAAAATGCACACCCTGCCGCGTGGGCACACGCCGCATTCTTGAACTCCTGCAAAAGATCTGCGATGGCAAAGGTGAAGATGGCGATCTTGAAGCATTGGAGGACTTGTGCTTTGAAGTCTCCCGCAACAGTCTATGTGGACTCGGACAGGGTGCGCCGGTCCCAGTCATTAGCACACTCAAAAATTTCCGGCACGAGTACGAAGCCCATATTTACGAAAAGCGCTGCCCCGCAAAAGTTTGTCGGTCATTGATCCGTATGGAAATCCAGCCGAGCTGTACCGGTTGCATGGTCTGTGCACGCAATTGCCCGGTCGAGGCGATCAGCGGCGAACGACGACAAGTCCATCATATCGATGATGAAACCTGTATTCGCTGTGGTATCTGCGTACAGGTTTGTAACTTCAATGCCATTGCTGTTGAATCTTAGGAGAGGAAATCCTTTACGGAGGTCGGATGATTGCACCAATAGTTGAACGAGATGTCTCTGCAATTGTACAGGCTGCCATCGAAAAACATGGAGCAAAACGAGACGCGTTGATTCCCATTCTGAGCGAGATCAATCACGCTCTTGGGTACATTCCCGCTGAAGCGTTTCAGGAAGTTAGCAAGCAAGTCCAAGCCCGGGAAGAGCTAGTCTATGTATCCAAAAGCCAGCTTTTTGGGCTGGCCAGCTTCTATGACATGCTTTCTACAAAACCGCGTGGACGTCACGTGATCAAGTTTTGCGAGAACGCTCCCTGTCACGTGGTTGGAGGAAAAGCCGTTTGGGATTCATTGTGTGAAACACTTGACCTCCAAAATGGAGAAACGACACCTGATAAAAAGTGGACACTGGTCACAACCTCCTGCTTGGGGCTTTGCAGCGTAGGCCCTATCGTGTTGATCGATGATGATCTGTATGGAAATATCAATCCGGACCAGATCGACGAAATTTTAGAGCGGTACGAGTAGGAACTATCCATGCAAACGAAACGTGCCATGATTTTGGTTTCGAATGACCCAGAGAGCGTTCGTCTCGGTGCGAACGAACTGATCAAATATTTGACCGAGGCGCTATTCGCTTATGATCTTCAGAATGAAGTGGAAATTTCCACACTATCTAATATTGGAACATCCAATATTCTGCCACTCGTGGTTGTCTATCCGGAAGCGACAGTCTATGGGCCTGTCAAAGTGGAAGACGCACGCTTTCTTGTGGAGGAGCATCTCTACAAGGGGCGCATTGCAACAGACCTTGTAGCTCCACCCAAACAGTTGAGCGGCAACATCGGTTGGCTGCGGGCTCACAAAGGATACAACCCGGCAGAGCAACGGATTGTGTTGGAACGCGCCGGTCGAATCGATCCGGAAAATATCGAAGAATTCATCGCTGAAAATGGATATCAGGCGCTCGGCAAAGCGCTCAGCGAGATGACTCCAGAGCAAGTGATCGAGATCATTGAAAAGTCCGGCTTGCAGGGACGCGGCGGAGCTGGCTTCCCTACCGGGCGCAAGTGGAAATTTGTCCGTATGGCGAAGGGCGAGAAGAAATATGTCATTTGTAACGCGGATGAAAGTGAGCCCGGCACCTTCAAAGACCGAATTGTGCTGGAAGGCGATCCACACACCATTCTGGAAGCAATGACAATTGCCGGGTATGCCCTCGGCGCGGACGAAGGCTATATCTACATCCGCGGCGAGTATGGTCTCGCTTATCGCCGTCTACAGCATGCCATTGAGCAGGCCGAGGAATATGGTTTTCTCGGCAAAAATATTTTCAATACGAATTTCAATTTCCACATTCATCTACATGCCGGAGCAGGCGCCTATGTTTGTGGAGAAGAAACAGCACTGATTGAATCAATCGAGGGCAAACGCGGCGAACCACGCGCCCGTCCACCGTATCCGGTCACTCACGGTTTGTGGAATAAACCCACACTCGTCAACAACGTTGAAACA
>DATFQC010000048.1:0-8201 GCA_035264425.1 Anaerolineales bacterium | reverse complement strand
TCATTGCCGCAAAACTACTGCAGATCAAATCTGAGGCCCTACTGCCAAGACCACCTGCCCGCGGCGCCAGTGAAGAAGATATCGGGCGGTCGCTGGTTGATCAATTGAAATTATACAAACGCTATAAAGAAATCGGCCTCTGGATGAATGAACAGCAACAAGCCAACCTGCGGACTTATCTGCGAGTTGCTCCCCCACCAAGGATCGAACCTAAACTCGATCTGACAAATCTCACACTTGTGAAGCTTGTTGCAGCAGCAGAGGAAGCATTTGCAAAAGACCGAAACAAGCAACCCCTGGGTGTAATCATTGCTCCCCCGCGCGTGACAATCCGTGAAAAGATTGACCTAATCGCCAGAGTGATGAAGGAAGTCGAACATTCCACGTTTCGCTCACTGCTTGAGCCCGGTGCCTCGCGATTAGAGATTGTGGTCACATTTTTGGCAATGCTTGAGCTTGTGAAGCGTTACCACATCCAGGCGCATCAGGAAGGCTTGTTCGATGATATTGAAATCAACCGTATGGAAGAATGGAAAGACGATGAGGAAATCGATATTGAATTTGAATAACCCAAATAAATTCTACAAATGAGTTTTCTCTGCGATCGGATGGGATGGATCTGGTCGTTTTTGTTTTTTGTGGCGAGCAGTCAGCCAGAGCGAGATCAATGCGCCAGCGTTATCGAAAATAATTACATCCCAAATCGTGGGATGACGCCCAGCTACGAATGACTGATGAAATTCATCGGTGAACGCATATAACAACGCTAATAACCATGCAATCCAGCGTCTATTCCCTTTGAACGCGAAGGCCCGCCAAAATAGGAAGGCTAAAATTGCATAACCGAAAGCGTGTCCACTTTTTTTAACGAGCCTGTCTGCCCACTCAAAATTAGGCAAGTGCGAAGAAGGTTGTGCTGAAAACAAGAATATCACGAACATCATCAGTAGTGCAGGAAACCAGCGAAGAAAAACATGAATGACCTTAGACATGAATAAGATTAGACCACAAAATGGATTTGTCAAACAGAATGAAGTTCTACTCAGGGAAAACAATGAATGGCTTTATTTTTCAAAACCTCATCAAATTATTACGGCAGAAAAACTGGAAGATGTTCTGCCAGCGCTGCGCGAGATTGAACGATTAATCGCTGGCAACAAATGGTACGCGGCAGGCTTTCTCAGCTACGAGGCTGCTCCCGCATTTGACCCTGCGCTTCACACGAAGGCGGGATTTGGATTCCCCTATCTATGGTTTGGACTTTACCCTGCGCCACGCGTTGTCGCCTTACCCCGCCCGGAAGGTCTGAAACCAATTTTGGAGTGGCACCCAGTGGATAATCACGAACCCTACAACGCAGCCATTGCAAAAATCAAGGACTACATTGCAGCAGGTAAAACGTACCAGGTCAATTACACCCGGCGCCTGCATACTGATTTCACTGGCAGCACATGGGATTTTTTTCTCCATCTTAGCCAAAATCAAAATAAACAGGCAGCCTATATAAATAACTCACGATACACAGTTTGTTCTGCATCTCCTGAATTGTTTTTTCAATTGGATGGAAATGCGATCACCAGCCGTCCGATGAAGGGAACTGCTAAGCGTGGCCGGACAACGCTGGAAGACATGGAACAAGCAGAGTCTTTAAAAAACTCAGAAAAAAACCGTGCAGAAAACGTGATGATCGTGGACATGATCCGTAACGATCTTGGGAAAATCGCGGAAGTAGGCAGTGTGCACGTCCCCTGCATATTTGAGATGGAGCGCTACCCTACACTCTGGCAAATGACCTCTACCGTGACTGCCAAAACAAATGCATCATTGACAGAAATTTTTACAGCGCTTTTTCCCTGCGGATCTATTACAGGCGCCCCAAAGATCAGTACAATGAAAATTATTACAGAGTTGGAGAACACTCCGCGCAAGATTTATACAGGAACAATAGGCTATATATCACCACAGCGGAAAGCAAGTTTCAATGTGGCTATCCGCACTTTGTTGATTGACCAAGAGAGCAATCAAGCTGAATATGGGGTTGGCGGAGGAGTGGTATGGGATTCGTCCAACACAGATGAATATGCTGAAGCATTGCTCAAGGCACAAGTACTTATTCAACAGCCCCTTCCCTTTTCCCTGCTTGAAACGCTCCTCTGGACGCAAGAAAAGGGATTTTTTCTGGAAGAGAAGCATATTGTTCGCATGCTCGACTCAGCGGTCTACTTTGACATTCCAGTTACCCAGGAAAAACTCGAAGATTATCTTAAACAGATTTCCTCAGAGTTTTTTGTGCCTCAGCGAGTCCGGGTGTTGCTTGATCAGACCGGGAATTTGAGGCATGAGCATGGGTCAGTGGAAATTATCGAAGATAGTCAAATCCTGAAAATTCGCCTTGCAAAAGAACCCATTGATAGCAGCAACGTTTTTCTCTTCCACAAAACCACGCGGCGAGAGGTCTATGAATCCGCGCGCCGAGGCTTCGAGGAACTGGACGATGTGCTGCTTTATAACGAATCCCGTGAACTGACAGAATTTACGATTGGAAATCTGGTAGTTGAGTTAAGCGGTCAATTGCTCACGCCGCCGCTTTCCTGTGGAGTGCTGGCAGGGACATTCCGCGATTATTTAATGGAAACCGGCCAAATCTCGGAAAGAAGAATCACAATTGACCAGCTAACCGAATGCACCAAGATATTTCGAGTCAATTCGATCCGCAGATGGCAAAGAGTTGAAATCCAGCAATAGTCTATGGATTTATGGCTTGAATGAAATATTGGCTGAGTTGTTTCGATAAAGCAATTCTTTGTATTTTGAGGGATGCCGCACCACCTGCAGCCAACGCGGGCGCCCAATAAAGAAGAAAGCCAAGGCCATGGCCACTGGAATACCAATAATCAAAGCAATATCCAGGTAACTAAGCATCAACAATTCCACATCCTGGTCTCGTGATAAATAGATAGGAGTAGGAGGTGCTGACCCCCCCGCCCCAATTATTTTTGCACTATAGGAACCGCGTGCCAGAGATGGGATCATAACCTGTGCATTATCGGAGTCAAAAAGGAATTTTTCCATGTGGCCATCTGGATAGGTAAGCTCAACTCCTTTACCGATTGGAAAATGAAACATGGCATCTCGGGCGGTAACCCGCACGGAATAAAGCAAGACCTGGATCGGCCAGGTATCATTCGGGTTGATATGAAAGCGCTGCTCACTCCTATTAATTACATTTGCACCATCGATGGTTACATCTCTAAAAAAATAGAGGATTTCCTCGCTCTCCAGCCGCTCGCCAATACGACGAGTAAGCCGGTTGGACGGCAACCAAACTGGCCCCGCGCCATCAAGTGTATAAGTGTTTCCAATTCCTCGAATCACCATTGATGAAACCCGAGCTGGATCCACCGGCTCGCCTGTCGTATCATAAAAGAGTTGATCCACTTGATAATTGACAATAAAACCGGCCTCCAGCTTGCGCGCTCTGGGGAAATAAACCTTGCGGTTGGCTGTAAAGACATTATCGTTCCAACGAGCAAATTCCAGTTGAGTACTGGATGGCAGATTATCTTCGTCGATGGGCAACACTTCCAGTGTATAAACCCCACTCGTGGTGACAGCCAACTCTACCACGCCATTTTCATCTGAGGTAAAAATGTCATGATTCAGTTTAAATTTTACTCCAGGTACAGGCGGAACAGTATAAATCGCGATCTTGGCAGGTTCTATAATGAAATCTGTTTCGGCAGTAGCACGATTGACGCCAATTGAAATGATCCCAGGATAAATAGCTACAATATGATAGGTTCCTGCAGGAAACTTATATTTCAAAGGAATGGAAGCGACCCCCCGGCTATCCGTACGACCCGCAGCTCTACGAGCCCCGTCCATCACAATAATAATGGGCTGATTAGGGATTGGCGCTCCAAATTCAGCCGTAAGCTGTACATTGATGACCGGATGATCACCCAGTGGAAATGGCTTTAAGGGTTCGATAATTAAGTTGGCAGGTTTACGGCCTTGTAAGGCCGAAGAGTTCTGTCCCTGAGCATAAACGGGTATTGTGAAACTCAGTAGACCCAGCAGGGCCACGGCCAAGGTCATAACCATACGTCGAGTGGAAATTATCATGACTTTGTTTCCTCATGCAAAGCGGTGTCATATGATGACCCGTGCAGTTTTTCCTTGGTTGTAATGGCCCTCCCAAGAATCATGAACGCAAAAAGCATGGCAGCACCATAGGCCGCATAGATCACAATACGCCGAGGTTGAATACGTGGTTCTGGCACCTCACGAGTTGGTGAAATAAAGACCGGTAAACGTGGCGAACTAGAGAAATCGAAGGCGGATGTAAAACGATTGGACTTGGCATCCCGCTCAGCGAGTGGTGGGATATCCCAGTTCTCCTCGATAAATTTCAGGATGGAGGTATGGTCGAGCAGGGTGTGATCAATATATCCTTGCCGTGCATAAGGGCTGACAAGCAAAGTAGGAACTCGAAAACCATAGCCACGTTCATCGATCTGAGGAGGTGGAACATGATCGTACCATCCACCCCAGTCATCGTAAGTAAGCAAAAAAGCAGAGCTCTTCCACGAATCGCTTTGCATCAGCGATTGCAGCATGGTTTGAGTGGCCTTCATACCAAGGCCAGGATCTGAAATTGGATGTTCCGTGGCGCCCAGTAAAAGAACATAGGATACAGCCGGCAAGGTCCCGTTTTCAAGATCCTTGTAATATTCACTGAAATCCACTATGCGGCTGGAAAGTTCCGGATCATCCAGAAAGCGATCAAAACTCAGGAGCGGCACCCACTGAATCTGCGGAGGCAGGTAATCCAACTCCTTTAATTTTCGATAATTGAGAGAAGGATCATAGTTCCTAATATAAAATTTCCAGGAAATCCCGCGTTCCTGAAGTTTATCAAAAATAGTAGGAATGTTGCCAAATCCCTCTTCAGGGATGCGGTTAAATTCTCGACCCGCGCGCCCGCTCACCCAAAACATACGGTTTGTAATACTACCCGTGTGGGCCGAGCTAAAATAATTATCAAACAGAACATACTGATCCGCCAGATTCCAATAATAGGGAATATCCTGGTCATCAAAATAGCCCATTGAAAGAGTCCCGTTCTGGTTGAGTTTATTCAACGCATCAATAAAGCCATTCATTTTTCCACTTTGAAATTGTTTGGCGAAAATAACATCAGAATGGCTCAAGTCGGTAATTGGTTCGTTTGTGATCTTGAAAGGCGAGACACAGGATGCTTTTGGATCCGATAGCGAAACAGGAATGCAAGTATCTTTTGGAAGACCATTCGCCCCGGGATAGGTGCCAAAATAATTATCGAACGTGTGATTTTGCTGCATCGACACGATCAGATGTTCAATAGGCGTTTTTGGAGTGTTTCCAGATTGAGCGGCAGAAACATTCGTAGATTCAAGAACTGGCGTAACAACACTGAAGAAAATCAGCAAAGAGGTAAATAACTTAATATGTTTCATGGGTGCACCATATAGATGATAATTACCGGCTTATCGACCTTGGTTCCATCCTCCAAAGTTACTGTTACGGTCTGTGTATGCACAGCCCGGCCATTAAAACGAGCAACCAACTCGAGTAATCTGTCAGAAAAAAAGATAGAGCGACCCGCTGAGTATGAATCCCAAACTAGATATTGAATATGGTTTGTTCGAATATCGGAATCAGGATTATTCACCGATTCATAGGAAGGATTGCGATGAAGAGGGTTTGGGCTGATAGACAGACCTAAGGCTTTCCGTTGCCCATAAAACTGAAGAATGTTTGCCATAGACGGTCCAATTGTTAGTAATGTCGCCTCGCCCGGAACATGCTCTTGGATCCATTCACCAGCCTCACGCCCACCTGGAACGCCACCGGTACCGGCAATGAAGGCTCCGGTGGTAGCTGGTTTAATCGTCATCCAGCTTGCGCTTAATAAGGTAATAATCAAGATGCCACCCACCAGCGCTCTTATCCAAGTTGTGCTAATTGGCTTATTTCTAGAAAGTGGATTTTCTATCCACAGCCATCGAATTAATGGACGGCTGGCTAATATTGCAAACGGCGGGGCAATGGCAAGCAAGTACTGATATCCTTTTGTGGGCCAGATTTGGAAGAAGACTACTGGAACTATGATCCACCACAGCAGGAGTCTTTCGCGCCAGGTTCTCTCGCCCCACAACAATAGGAGCCCTGCAATTGCTATGATAATAACCAGGATACCAATTTGCTCGGGCACGGTTGTCAGATAAAAATCCCAAGTATGATTGGGACGGCGGAACAGCTGCCAAATCAAATATTGCTGACCAACTTTAGACCCCCCTGCCAGCCAAAGCGAAATTGGAAACGGCAGGATCATGAGCACCATCAAGACAAACGAGATGATGAGATCCTGAATTCGTACGAAGATATCCCGGGAAAGAGCAAAAAAAGAATAAACCGCTCCAATCAAAATAATACCGGTCTCTTTTGCAAGAAAGGTCAATCCCATCCCAATGCCGGCCGCATGTAACCAGATGGGGTTGCCGGTTAAAGCATAACGCGCCAATAGGTAGAGAGTCAGAGTAGAGCACAATACCATGGGGCCATCCAAAAGAACCTGACGACTTACAACCACATGATAAGGCATCACTGCCAAAATGAGCGCAGCCAAGATCCCTGCGTATTCGCCATAAAGCAGGCTACCCAGCCGATAGACAATAAAAACTGTGGCAACACCAATAGCAACGGCTAACAGGCGGGCTGCCAGATCACTCACTCCAAAGTTGAAGAGTAATGCCAATAGGAACTGGAATAAAAGCGGGTGAGCGCGGAAGACCGGGAAAATATCCTTAAGCACCGGTATTTGAGCGATTGCAGCGGCCTGACCCGAATAGACAGCCTCATCTGTATTGAAGCCAATTTGATTTAATCCCCAAATGCGTATCCCGGCAGCCAAAGACATCACCAAGGTCACGCTTATGATACGGGCAGTGGTTTCGCGATCTCGACTCCACCATTGAACTAGTGTCGGATTCTTTGGAAATATGCGTTGCGTAAGGCGTTCTCGAAGATTCATATCTTAATACTCTCTCGTCTAATCAGTTATTTGGGGTGGGAGTAACAAGGCGAGTTTGGGCTAGTACCTTGAGATAAAGATTACCAAAGGTTTGACTGGGCTCAATATGTGAATTCTCACTGAACTCATTCCAGCTGATCAATCCAATTGCATCCGGCAAGGATTGAAGTGCTGTATTCAATTCAGTTTTCAACGTTTGACCATTTTTTCTCTCCACAACCGAAGTTCCTCCAACAAGTCGTGCATCAAAACCGGGTGCTGCAGGAGCTATCCACATCCCGCCGTTTTGATGGATGGTTTCTCCCATCGCCGTCAATTTATCCAAATAGCTGGAATGGCTATCGGGGTTCACAGATGACCAGTAATAGGCATCACCATCTACAAATTCTGACAAGCGTTGATATCCTTCCATGTTTTTTTCGGAGGCCAGGATAAGAAGGTTATTTCTTTTAGTCTGAGTTACGCTTTTAATTTCGTCCAACGAAAACTCCCAAGTTCCGGCCCAGATCACCATTGGCTTCTCAAAAAGATCAAAAACAGAGTTGTCAGCATAGTGCTGCACAAAATAATTCAGATCCGCATCTAGCTGCTCCGGGGGAAGAGGATTCCGGTCAAAATCCAGGCTCTCATAGTTGATTGCAAGCTTGAAGTTTTCTTCCTCTGCAATTTTAACCAGTTGATCTAGGCGACGGTTAAGCTTTTCTGTACTTTTCCAGCTGACAATAAACCCATCAATTCCAGCGGCTTTTGCCCATTCTATATGCCTGCGCATTACGTCCGCATCATCGCTACTGTACCGGCCTAATAATGGATAGTCTTTTTTGGCACGATCCCAGGATTGGGGATCAAACCAGATATAGTAATAGGCCAGCACAGGAACGGAATTATCGGGTGTATTAGTTATCGGCATAGTTGAAGTTGACGTAAGAGGAGCGACGGATACTGGTTTAAGTCCAGACGGCCGCGGCACACACCAAGTTACAAGCGTAAGTATAAGGGAAATCCCTACTCCTAACATTAGCGTCGGCCATAAGCGCTCGATGGATATGCGTGTTCGATAATTTTTTAGTTTTTGATCAGAATGTAAACGTCTCAGAATCATCTCACCAACTAGTCATCCGCTCCA
>DATFQC010000047.1:0-6360 GCA_035264425.1 Anaerolineales bacterium | reverse complement strand
TTGTTAAGGTTCAGAAGTTTGAACAGGCTGCTGAAAGCGAACCCGTCTGTGTGGGTGTGTTATAGCTGTGAGCCAGTTCAACATCCATACTGTTTTGCTTGAATCTTCTCAAGGGATGCTTGAATCCAGAAATTTGACTCGATGACGATGTTCGGCGAAATCCTTCGTACGTTTCGGGAGATGACCCACGACCCTGACCGTCACCAGAGGCCGCTTTCACAGGCTCGCTTGGGCGAGTTAATAGGTCACATCATGGAGGATAGAGGCTTTAGCGGTGCGGCGGTCAGTCATTGGGAACGAGGGGAGAACAAAATCAGCGCAGAGGATCGCAAGGTATTGGTCGGCCTCGTTAACGCTTTGTATCAATATGGCGGCATAAAAACGCTAGAGGATGCAAATCGGTTATTAGAGGCAGGGAATTATCGTTCCCTTAATCAGGAGGAAGCGCACGAAGTTTTTGGTGAAATGTCAGCGGCTACACATGCTGAACAGCCTATACCGGATCAAAAAACCTTGAGATCCTTCACCTCAGTTCTGTTGGAGAAGCTGTTCTCTTTATCGGATGTTGAACTAAGAAACTTGCTTGACGAGGCCGAAAGAGGTCCGTTGCCCTCCTGGCCGCGCGTCCTTGCGGCTCTCATGCGCAGAACTTCAGAACTAATCTCTTTCTCTCCAAAAACTGTGTTGTGGATTGGGGTCTGGGGTATTGCCTGGTGGTTGATCGCTCCGTCCTTGCGATGGCCGTTTGCCACTCGAGGTCTCGCCTTGCAGGCGATCGGAATGTATATGGCCGGGACTCTGGTCATTCCTCTCTTGATCGGAGTGCTCATTGATACAACGCATAATGAATATTGGGAGGCGCAGGGTCTGGCGCGTTCAAGCCTTTTGCGTCTTTACACGTATCAAGGCGCCGGAATAGGCTTTAATCTTGGCTACTTCTTTATCCTCCCATTCGTGCTCCTCAGGCACTACTTAAATCTGAAGTCGTCTAGTTGGCTTGAATTTATGGTTGTCACATTAGGATTAATCCTGGGCGATATGTCTGCGCGCGTCGTTCCCCACAACCTTTGGCTGGCGTACCGCCGTGTACATTTTACGGATGGAGCAATATTTTTTGTTGTAGCATTCCTTGGTCCTCTATGGGGAATATTTTTCTTGGAGTATTACTCGGTTCTTTTAACACCTTTCTGGGGAAGTGCGATCATTTTGGTAGCGCTCTTGCTGTTTATCATGATGACAATACAACAATCCAAAAAGATGGATTCAAAACAAGCACAATCTTAAATAAAAAGACATCTCGAAAATTTTAAGCCAAGCGCCAGATTGGCGTAGGAACATGCGTGCTATAATCCCAGAAGCCCACCATGTCCTTCGCACATCTTCACGTTCACACTGAGTATTCCATGCTTGATGGCTTCTCGAATATTAAGAAGCTGATCAAGCGCGTGAAGGAATTGGATATGCCGGCCGTGGCGATCACCGATCACGGCACCATGTTTGGGGTCATTGATTTTTACAATGCCGCAATAAAAGAAGGCATCAAGCCAATTATCGGTGTGGAAGCTTATATGGCGGCACGCGGTATGACGGACCGCGACTCCAAACTGGATCGTTCCTCCTTTCATCTCCTTTTGCTCGCTGAAAATGAGACGGGCTATAAGAATCTGCTCAAAATTTCGTCCGCCGCACAGCTGGACGGTTTCTATTACTATCCCCGCATTGATCGGGACTTTTTGGCGGCTCATTCTGAGGGGATTATTTGCACTTCCGGATGCATGTCTGCAGAAATTCCGCGGGCGTTACTCAATGACAATCCTGAAGAAGCTGTCAGACGTATGAATTGGTACTACGATGTATTCGGGTCTGACCGCTTTTTTGTTGAACTGCAGCAACACAACATCAAAGAGATCACTGATCTGAACCGCAAGCTGGTCGAAATGGGCGCGCGTTACTCAGCGAAATACATAGCGACCAATGATGTCCATTACATCAACCAGGATGACTCACGTTTGCAGGATATTTTGCTTGCCATTCAAACGAATGCATTACTCACGGATCCTGATCGTATGCGCATGACCGATAACTCATACTACCTGCGTACGCCAAAGGAGATGAGTCAACTCTTCGCGGAAGTGCCTGAGGCATTGAGTAATACCCTGCTGATTGCGGAACGCTGTACTGTGGACTTGGGCTTTAAGGGCTATCACCTGCCTGATTTCCCCGTCCCTGAAGGGTTCACCGCGGAGACCTATCTTCGTTATTTGTGCGAAGAGGGGGCGAGAAAACGCTATGGGGAGCGCGCGACCAGTCCGCAGGTCCAGGAACGAATCGACTATGAGTTTGGCATTATTCACAAAATGGGCTTCGATGCCTACTTCCTGATCGTATGGGATTTGTGTCGGCATGCGCGTGAAAACGGGATTTGGTACAACGCACGCGGTTCTGCGGCGGGCTCAATTGTGGCTTATGTGCTGCAGATTGCGCTCGTTGACCCGCTCCAGCATGACTTGTTATTTGAGCGTTTTCTTAACCCCGGCCGCGTCTCGATGCCAGATATCGACCTTGACTTCCGCGATGACCGTCGCGCTGAAATGCTTGAGTATTGCACGCACAAATATGGAAATGACAAGGTTGCCCAGATCATCACGTTTGGCACCATGGGAACGAAAGCTGCGTTGCGCGACGTAGCCCGTGTGAGCGATATTCCTCTTCCTGAAGTGGATCGGGTTGCGAAGCTTGTACCGTTCGTTTCGGGTAGGCAAACCACCATGCAGGATGCCATGGCTGTGTCTGAGTTCAAGGAAATTTATAATTCACAGCCCCATTTGCGCGAATTGATCGACACCGCTGCAAAAATGGAAGGAACCGTTCGTAATGCAGGAACGCACGCGGCCGGTGTCGTGATCTCTGATCGACCTATCGTCGAGTATCTGCCGCTGCACCGTCCCACCTCGAATTCAGAAGAAACCCCCATTAAGACAGTCACACAGTTCGAAATGGGCATTCTTGATTCACTTGGAATGCTCAAGGTCGATTTCCTGGGTCTCATCACGCTGAGCGTGATGGCGAAGGCCTGTGACATGATCGAGAAGCGTCATGGGATCAAATTCGATTTGGATAATATCCCTTTGGATGACCCCAAGTCATTTGAGTTGATGGGAAGCGGGCATACGGCAGGGATCTTCCAGGTGGAAGGGACGGGCATGACGCGCTACCTCGTGCAGATGAAGCCCAAGACACTGGATAATATCATCGCCATGGTCGCGTTATATCGTCCGGGACCGATGGCGTTCATTCCTGACTACATCGCGCGCATGCACGGCGAAGCGGAAGTGGAATATCGTCATCCTGCCCTGGAGCCGATCTTCCAGGATACCTATGGCATCCCTGTTTATCAGGAACAACTGATGCGCGCCGCGGTGGAACTTGCCGGGTATACGCCCTCCGAGTCGGATGAACTGCGCAAAGCCATTTCGAAGAAGAAAAAAGAAGAGATTGAAAAGCATCGTAATAAGTTTGTTGCTGGCGCAGTAAAGAATGGAATAGCGAAGGAAATTGCCGAGGCCATTTACAGCGACTGGGAGGAATTTGCACGCTACGGTTTCAACAAGAGTCATGCTGCTGATTACGGTGTCATTTCTGTTCAAACAGCGTACCTCAAGGCGCGTTATTCTGCTGAATACATGGCCGCTCTATTATCTGCAAATGCGGGTAAGACCGAACAGGTCGCCTTGTATGTGGCGGAAGCGCGTAGTATGGGAGTGCCTGTGCTTGCGCCGGAAATCAATGCTTCCGAGTGGGATTTTGGGATCGATGACGCTGAGGCGGAAGGGAAACCCCGCATTCGCTTTGGCCTGGGCGCGATCAAGAATGTCGGTCAGGCCGCCGTGGAACTGATCATCGAAGAACGCAACAGGAATGGCCAGTTCAAAAACTTGAATGATCTTGCCCGCCGCGTCGACCTGCGTGCTGTGGGGAAGCGTGCCCTCGAATGTCTCATCAAAGTTGGCGCCATGGATATGTTTGGAAATCGGGCTGCGCTGCTTGCTTCACTTGACCGGGTGGTTTCGATTAGCAGCAATCATTTCCGGGCTGCGGAGGCAGGCCAGATGTCCCTCTTTGGCGAGCTCACCGGCGTGAGCGAAGATATCCAGCTTCCGGATGTCAGCAATGTGGATAAACGTGAGATGCTCAACTGGGAGCGGGAACTGATCGGCCTGTATATCTCCGATCACCCACTCACGCCTTATCAACAGACCTTCCTGCAGATCGTTAGTTATTTCTCGGGTCAACTGCCTGAAGCGCAGCATGAAGAGAAGGTGCGCGTGGCAGGTCTCATTACCGTGGTGAGGCCCTACACAACGAAAACCAACAAGCCGATGGGCTTTGTCACACTCGAAGATATTCAGGGTAACATCGAACTTGTCCTATTCCCAAAGACCTGGCAGAAAACGCGCGAGCAACTTATCGTGGGTCAGATCGTTATCGTCGAAGGCAAAGTGGATACTGGCAGCACCCCGCCAAAAATTTTAGTGGATGAAATAAAGACCGAGATCAAAATTCTCGAGCCCTTGGTTTCACCGGTTACTGTAGGCAATCCGGCCCTCTCAACCCAGAAACCGATTTCCGAGCCCGTGACCCAAACAACTCAGCAGCCCAGGCAGGCTGCTCCTCCACCGAGTAAGATTCCTACAAAGCCGAGCATCCTGCCGCCCATGCGGCAAGTCGAAGAGAAGAGCGCTCCGGCTTATGGGGTTGATTCTGAACTTGAGGAAATGCCTCCTCCACCTGATAACTTCCCAGATGACTGGGATAGTGCATGGCAGCCCTCCTTTGAGAATGCCACGATTGCCGCGCGTCCTGAACCGAAGATTAACCCTCCAGCTATTGGCGATCCGCGCTTGCAGCAAACTGAATCCATTGACCTGGAGATTAAGCACACTGAGAGGGATCAGCATGGGACTGTGCATGAAGCGCTGGTAGTCCAACCGATTGGAGCCATTCCAACTGAATCTACAGGCTTCCTGCCATCGTTGTATATTCCCCTTGCGCAGGAAGAACCGGACAAGGATCACCCGCCGCAGCAGATCACGGTCACGCTACGCTCGACCGGTGACAGGGAACATGACAAGCGTCGTATTCGGACAATCTTCGGCACGCTGATTTCATTTCATGGACGCGACCGATTCAGTTTTCAAATTTTCGAGAATGGCAAGGGACATCTGATCGATTTCCCCAACGATACTACCCGCGTGTGCACCGAAGTGCTGGACCGCCTGAGGAAGTTAATTGGGGAAGAAAATTGGCGTGTGGAAGAGATTACGTTTCAGTAACCTCTGATGGCATTACAGCGTTCGCAATCTCTCCGCTCGCAAAGCAAAGCGAGCGGATCTTTTCTTAATAATTCATAGACCACGTTGAATAATCGTCTTAAAGGAATCGCCTGAATAAGCCCCTCACCAACCTCTACGCGGCGGGTATCGAATTTGAGATAGTCTTCAATAACTTGAAAGCCCATTGAATCCCCGGGATAATTCGGACACTCCACTACCCGGTTATCTAGCAGCGCCCAGCGTATGAATTGTTTTCGGCCTGCAATTTTTTCTGCGTAATGAATACTTGTATTGGATGTATGATCCACGTTGATGAGTACCACCCATCCATCCTGCTGCCCCAAGGCGCCGATCGGATCCAGCGGCTCATAAATCGTTTGGGTAAAAAGGGTGGCACCCGCATTAATCCCGGCAAATGACAGGATCGGGTGAGCTGTCCGGATGGCAGCTGGATGGTTGCGTAATGTTTCAGGCAAAATACCCATCATGGAGTCAGCCCGCATATCGGAACGAAAAGGCTCCGCCATCTTGTTTGTGTCTTTACCACTCCCATACAGGATGCCGTTGTTGGGGGGACCTACATCTGGAATGATCTTGGTTTTATAGGTGAACGCTGGCATGATGATGCTATGGAAGGATGCCAGCATGGCATCCAGTACGGCTTCTGCTCCCCCATGGATATAGCCAAATGGTTTCAGAGACGCATGGGCAATGATCAGTTCCTCTTGAAGATTCAAATCATCAAAGGCAGACTTTAGGTCTTCATAACCAAGCATTTACTTGCCTTTCCACTCAGGCTTGCGTTTTTCGGTAAATGCCTTCATCCCTTCCTTTTGATCTTCAGTGGCAAATAAATTGTAGAACACCTGCTTTTCTTGCGCGAGACCGTCAGTCAGAAAGCGTTCGTAGGATTGGTTGATCATTCTCTTCGCCTCTCGCACAGCGATCGGAGCACGCGAAGCAATCTCATCCGCCAGCTTGAGCGCTGCCTCAAAATAATCCTCCACTGGAACAACGCGATTCACCA
>DATFQC010000046.1:0-5377 GCA_035264425.1 Anaerolineales bacterium | reverse complement strand
GGGCTGGATGCTGGCTACATGATTTACCGTGGCGCCACCGGGCACTGTGTGTTTTACCAAATGCTGGGAATTAACCGGGCGGAAGCAAATGGGCATGAAGGGATTGAGGTAGAGCGGACGGTGACCGTTAATCGGCCAAAGGAAGAGCTATATCAAATGTGGCGGGATTTTGAAAACTTGCCGCGTTTCATGGAGCATTTGGAATCCGTTCAGGTGAATGAGTCTGATACAACCCGGTCCCACTGGGTTGCGAAAGCTCCCATGGGACAAAAGATCGAGTGGGACTCCGAATTGATCGAAGATCGCGAAAATGAGTCGCTGGTTTGGAAATCGCTGCCTGGCTCCAGCGTGGAAAGCATGGGGCGAGTCGAGTTTCGAGATGCGCCGGGTGAGCGCGGCACCATCGTCCACGTTTCGATGGAATACAATCCGCCGGCTGGGTCATTGGGCGCGGCATTTGCAAAACTTTTTGGGGAGGAGCCGGATCAACAAATTAACGAGGATCTGCGTCACTTCAAGCAGCTTATGGAGACGGGAGAAGTGGCAACCGTGCAGGGACAGCCTACTGGACGCGGAAGACAAACAGACTCAACATTCACAAAAACCAATGGAAGGAGAAATGAATGAAAGCAGTTTGCTGGAATGGTATTACGAATGTGGATGTGGAGGAAGTTCCAGACCCTGAACTAATCAACCCGCGCGACGCGATTATCCGGGTCACTTCGACCGCGATTTGTGGCTCTGATCTGCATCTCTATGATGGATATGTGCCCACCATGAAAAAAGGAGATATCCTTGGGCATGAATTTATGGGGGAGGTGATGGAGGTTGGTCCAGAGGTGGAAAATCTTGCTGTGGGCGACAGGGTTGTCGTTCCGTTTCCCATCGCCTGTGGCCGCTGTTTTTTTTGTCAGCGTGGCCTGTGGGCGCTATGTGATAATTCAAATCCAAATGTTGGTTTAGCCGAAGCCATGTTTGGATTAGCCCCTTCCGGGATTTTTGGCTACTCTCATCTGATGGGTGGCTACGCGGGTGGGCAGGCAGAATATGTCCGTGTGCCTTTTGCGGATGTCGGTCCGTTCAAAATTGAAAATGGTTTTCGTGATGAGCAGGTCCTCTTCCTCACGGATATTTTCCCGACCGGTTATATGGCCGCTGAGCAGGCTAATATTCAGCCGGGGGACACGGTTGCGATTTGGGGTTGTGGCCCAGTAGGTCAATTTGCGATCCAGAGCGCCTGGATGTTCAACCCTGCGCGCGTCATCGCGATTGATCGCTTCCCAGAGCGCTTGGAAATGGCAAAGCAATATGGTCGCGCCGAAGTTATTAATTATGAGGGCGGCGTGGACGTCGTGGAAACCTTGAAGCAAATGACCGGTGGAATGGGGCCGGATGTCTGCATTGATGCGGTAGGGATGGAAGCGCACAAGACGGGCATCGAAGGTGTCTATGATTTTGCCAAACAGACTGTCCGTATTGAATCAGATCGTCCCTATGTGTTACGGGAATGCATCCAGGCGTGTCGCAAGGGTGGCACCGTCTCACTCGCCGGAGTTTACGGCGGTTTCATTGATACCGTCCCAATGGGCGCAGCCTTTAACAAGGGTCTGACGATCAAAATGGGACAAACCCACGTGCACCGTTACCTGAAACCACTCTTCGAAAAAATAGAAAGTGGACAGATTGATCCTTCGTTTGTGGTCACTCATACTCTCCCACTTGAGGAAGCGCCAGCTGCTTACGAACTCTTCAAGAAAAAGAAGGATGGCTGTATCAAAGTAGTTTTGAAGCCGTAATAAAGAATTGTTGTCACTGACCTGGAAACGACTCAAGCAAGGCTATTCTGCTTGGGTCGTTCTTTTTATAAGTCAACATCATTATTTCTCCCGATCCAGTACATCGTAATAGCTACCACTGGGTGGAGACGCCAGTAAGGGTCTGATTTCAACCAGCATTTCAGGTGGAATGTTCTTCACCGATGCACGATGGGATTCAATACTATCCCAAACTTCAATCATAGTGAACCTGGTGGGGTCATCTTGAGATTGATACAGCGTAACGGACTCGCATCCCTGTGAGGATTTGATGCCCGGCATGATGGAGATGAGAAAGTCACGCAGCGCCTCAACTGATTCGGGTTTGGCTTGGGTTTCGCCGATTCGCGCAATAGACATTCATTGCTCCTTTTTATTATCTTACACGTTTGCCGGATTTTGGAAAGACCAGGTTTTATAAAGTTTTATAAACTGGCATCGCCTTATTATTGTGAGAAACACGGATTGTATAAATTACTCTTTGTAGCGCAGAGAAACTGTTGAAAATAGCCAAACCCCACAATGCTATGGTGACTTGACTGATCAGTATGCCAATAACTAAGAGGAAAATCCGCTCACAGCGCGTGAAAACGCCAATCGTTTTTGTATCGATCCCAAGCATCCCGGCGCGGGAACGTACGTGACTGTTAAAGACAGAAGCGAACAATGCGACAAAAATTAGAATGATCTCAGCCGTGGCAGAGTTTTGAAGATATAAGAAAAGCAATCCTATGTAAATTGCGAAATCGCCGCAGTGGTCACAAATTGAATCGAGAAAACCGCCGAACGGTGATTTGATTCCGGTGATGCGTGCCAATTCGCCATCAATCCCGTCGAGAAAACCTCCGAACAAGAGTATCCATGCCCCCAAAATTGTTTCATGGAATGCGAATAAGATACCTGCGATGGTCACTACCAAAAGACTGACAACGGTCAACATATTTGCGGTAACCCCAAGCCGCGCGATGAAATGAAGGAATGTCCTCAATAACGCACCGTACCAGGTTCGGATCCATCTTGAGATCATAATTATTCATCCTTTTGTTATTTCGGCGAAGTGAAATGACCAAACCTAAATCCCAAATAAGCACTGATACCAAATCTTATAGTCTTGCCGAGAAAACTGGCAAGTAGGAATTTGAAATAGGAATAGTTGTTCCTACCTGCAATTAAACCAGCGATATCGCCCAACAGATTGGGAATCGCGTCAAGAATAAATATTGTCAGGAACGGATGTCTGCCCATCCATCGAAAGATTCTTTGGTACCAGGTATCGCTTCTCTCGTTCGCTGATATCAACGCCCGAGAGGCGTGCCCCGCGGCGTAGCCCGTCGATTCACCGATAGCTGAACCTAGACCTGCTACAAGTGCAACGATCATTGGATTTAGCATGGCGCCAACTGCAAAGGTTGCAATCATCGTGGGGCCAGGGATGAACAATGTGGCCGCCCCAAGCAGGGTAACGATAAATACGCCCACGTAACCATAGGTGGCTAGATCATCAGGATTGAGTGGAAGAAAGAAAACACTAATACTTAATGCGACCGAGACGATCAGGATCAGGATGGAAAGGAGTTTGTCATATTTCTTCAACAACTGCAGCATGTGAAGGAACCCAGTTCTTTCGAACCATCTCCAAGGCTTCGAGATCATCCATAGGAGTGGGAGGAGATTTGAAATAGAACGCGCAGGCGTCAGGAATATATCCGTCAAGGTTTCTGTCCATCGCGCCCTTCGCAATGCGAATGAGGTCTACAACCGACCCCGCGCTGTTTGGTTTGTCGTCACTTTCCAGTTTGATTGAGATTTTCAGAGGTGAGCCACCGAAAACGGCTGCCTCAATTTCAATAAAAGCATTTTTCAAGGGTCCCTTGGTAGGATCATAATGATGTCCAACATGAAAATCTGTTTTTTCATTTAAATAGCGAGCCAGAGATTTCCGCTTTGAAACAAGTTTTGACTCAGCTCGGTAAACAAAATTTGCAAAGTCGGTATTCCCACCGATGTTGACTTGCGACGTTTTATTTAAAGTGGCCCCGCGCGATTCGAGAAGATGCAATAAAGCGCGATGCAAAATCGTGGTGCCGATCTGACTCTTGATATCATCGCCCAGTAAGGGGAGATGATTCTGACGATAAAGTTCCTGGATATCAGGACGTTGGGCGAGAACCGTTGGGATGCAATTGATAAAAGCGCAACCAGCCTCCAATGCAGCCTGGGAGTAAAACTCGGTTGCCTCCAGACTGCCCGTCGGAAGTAAATTCACCAACACATCTACGTGATGGTCTTCTAATACTGAGACCACATCTACGGGTTGTTGCGCCGACTCACTCACGAAGCGCGCCAGGTGTTCTGGATTCCCATCAAGCGTTGGGCCACGAAAAACACGCCCTGTGCCGTCAACCTGGACGATAGGAATACGGACAAAGTTATTCGGTGACTGATAAATAGCTTCTTTTACCAGCTTACCTACTTTTACGCTCGATATATCGAACGCGGCCACTACTTCTATGTCGCGAACGGAATAATCACAGAGAGTCGGAAAAAGAAGCCCTGCTTCCAGCCCAGGATTCTGACGATAATAGTGAATGCCTTCGATGAGACTTGACGCGCAATTACCTAGTCCAGCAATTGCAACCCGAATACATTTGGAATTATTCATCATTTCCATTCTCCTTTTCATGCGATAAGGTAGGCTGACGCTGATGTAGTCTAATTGACAGAAAATCAGGCCACTATGTTTAACGTTGAAAACTTGAATATGAAACGTATTAAAAACCCTGTCTTGGAGAATGATCAGAGAATTTCAGTCACTTTGCTGAACTATCTTGCTGATAACACTAGCCACACTTCCATTTCTCCCTTGCCCTTTATGTTTACAGTTCCGCGTGGCTCGCAAGCAAATTCACCTTCTGTGCCATGCGACTCCAGCCGGCTGGCAACATTCACCGCATCTCCCCAGACCTCATAGACAAACTTGAGCTTGCTGATCAGGCCTCCAATCATTGGGGCGGAGTTGATACCGATACGAAACATCACTTGCTGACCGTTGCGGAAGGTATAGTTCGCGATAAAGTCACGCATTTCCAAGGCCACACAAACAAGCGCCTGAGCATGATCCTTGCGACGTCGCGGCACACCGGAAACCATCATGGTGCCATCGCCGATCGTTCGGGTTTTTCAGCATCATACTTATCCGGCAGTGAGTCGAAAAAGGAGAACTCTTCATCCTGTCATCTGGGTCGCTGCCGATTCGCGCGATCAGAGGCAGGATTTGCTGGAGTAGTTTTTGAATCAAGGTTTGAGGTAATGCATAAAGACCCCGGCAATGCGGGGCCTTTACATTAAGATGGAAAAATTAAACAGCGTCTTTGAGGGCTTTGAGTGGACGAGGCTTGATCACTTTGCGTGCAGGCTTGGCCTTGAAGGTTGTCTTCTCTTTCGTGAAGGGGTTGATGCCTTCGCGTTCAGGCACGGCGGGCTTCTTGACTGAGGTCAGTTTTACCAGACCAGGCAACACAACTTCATTCTCTGACTTGAGCTCTTTGTAGACAACATTGTTT
>DATFQC010000045.1:0-4921 GCA_035264425.1 Anaerolineales bacterium | reverse complement strand
TGGAAATCTGCTCTCGCAGCACACGACCGATCGTATTCAGGTCAAGCGCGTTGGTGAGCTCATGGCTAAATGTTCGGAGCCGGTCTTCATAGGCACGTTGACCTCGGAAGAAGGTGCTATCCACAAAGGTCTGCAGACGTGTTCGGACGGGGTCAAGGCAGACCGCGATGATAAAGACCAGGGCGCCGATCAGGTATGGATTCGAATACGGCATACTGATCGAAAAAAGAAAGGCTATCCCAGTCACGAGCAATCCATAGGCCGAGACCACGAAAACTGTCAGCGCAGAATAAACCATTCCCTGACGCATCCAATAATCGGTACGCAGGAGACGGAATCGGAGGATCACATATCCATTGACCAGAGGAAAAAGGATGAAGGGGACAAAGAGATAAGGATTAAACGGCAGAGGGTCCGCTACTCTTTCCACGGCAGTTCTCCATGAAGTGTATAGCAACCAAACCACAACCGGACCGAACGCGAGCAAGGTTCCAAACAGGATCGTCCTTACCTGACTTTTGACCACAGGAGAATAAGAGAAGAAGGCATGAAATGCGAGCGCGCCGAAATAGAACAAACCTGAACCGCCTACAAAGATATAAATATTACGCCAGGCATCGAAGTAAGCAGTGGGATTCTGAAAATCATAGATTTTGAAGTAGGCGCTAATTGCGAGGCCAATTCCAATCGCATACCCTATAAGGCGCAGGTATGGACGACGGAACATAAAGCGCGCTTCCTGTGGAAAACAAAGAGCCAGATCGATCAAAGCGCCCCCGGAGAGCGCAGCTGCCAGTGTCCATATATAAGTAAAGCGATGCGAGGTATACAGATCAAAAAGCGCACCGATGACGATTGCCAGCGAAGTCGTCATCATCGAAAATGCACGCCCGGCAGATTCTGTGCGACGCAGGCCAAAGATCCATAAACTGATACTCAAAAATACGAGGCTTAAAATAGCAGGAATAACAAAATATGAAATTCGATCCGCGGCTGGGAAATGCTGTAAGGTCACGTCAACAGTGCGATCCCCCTGCTTCGTATGCACGACAACGGGAACACTTTGGCCAACCTGCAATGAATTCAGCGTACGTACCAGATCCTCTGCATTGGAGATCTGCTGACCATTTACAGAACGTAGTTGGTCCCCAATAGTAAATCCCTGCTCATAGAGCGCCCAATGCTTTCCAGCCACATAGGTATCCGTGCCATTCAGGACCATGGTCTGTTCGAAGAGTCCCCCAATAAACGGCGTGCTAAGCCAGTCGTATGCCAGGAATAACGAGACAGCAAAAACCACAACAGCCATGGCCTGGTATGCCAGAACAATGGACTGCGTGATTTTACTTATAACATCATTGATACGGTAGGATTCGTTCATAAATGACACTGAAAAAGGAAGTTCTACAGAATTTTACACTACACCCCCATCTCTAACTATGGTACTTTCATAACAAAGAAGTAAGGCGGAGCATGTCCTTGAGGAAAGACTCCGCCTTACCTTCCAGCTTAGATATCCAGATTTCTGACAGCCTTCGCATGCGTCTGGATGAACTTGCGGCGAGGGTCTACCGCATCACCCATGAGCATGTCGAACGTACGGTCAGACTCGGCCGCATCCTCTACTGTCACAAGAAGCAGGGTTCTGTTCTCGGGATTCATTGTTGTTTCCCACAATTGAGTCGGGTTCATTTCGCCCAAACCCTTATAGCGTTGAAGACTTACCTTTTCTCCCAACTCTTTGACCAGCTTATCTTTTTCTTTATCGCTATAGGCATACTTGATTTGATTCTTATACGCCACCCGGTACAACGGAGGCTGGGCAATATAGAGATGACCATCTTCGATCAGCACCGGCATGTAGCGGAAGAAGAAGGTTAGCAACAGCGTGCGGATGTGGCTGCCGTCCACGTCTGCATCGGTCATAATAATGATGCGTCCATAACGCAAACCCTCCACGCTGAAGTTATCGCCGATGCCAGTGCCCAGTGCAGAGATCAGCGCACGCACTTCGTTGTTACCTAGTATTTTGTCAAGACGGGCTCGCTCTGTATTGAGGATCTTACCGCGTAGAGGGAGGATCGCCTGGAAGTGGCGATCGCGTCCCTGTTTGGCTGAACCACCAGCTGAATCACCCTCTACGATGTAGAGCTCGGTCTTAGACGAGTCACGCTCGGAGCAATCTGCCAGTTTTCCAGGCAAAGTGAGTGATTCCAGCGCTGACTTGCGGATGACAAGATCACGCGCCTTACGCGCCGCATCGCGCGCCCGGGCAGAAGTGAGACACTTGGCGATGATCGCCTTCGCCGCCTGGGGATTTTCCTCCAGGAATGTGCGAAACGCCTCACCCACCACCTGCGTGACGTAGGTCTGCACTTCGGGGTTCATCAACTTGACCTTGGTCTGCGATTCGAATTGCGGGTTTGGGTGTTTGACAGAAACGATCGCGGTCAACCCTTCGCGTGTATCATCACCGGAGAAGGGCGGGTCCGCGTCTTTGAGCAAGCCGTTCTTGCGCGCATAATCGTTGATCACGCGCGTCACGGAAGAGCGTAAACCGGTCAGGTGGGTCCCGCCGTCAATCGTGTTGATGGTATTGGCAAAGGAATACACCGATTCGGTGTAGGCGTCCGTATATTGGATGGCCGCCTCAACACCGATGCCTTCAATCTCTTTTTCCACATGCACTACGGAATGTAAATTTTCGCGGTTGCGATCCAGGTAGCGAACGAACGACGTAAGTCCGCCTTCGAAATAGAAAGTCATCTCACGGTCGTTGCGCTCATCCACAAAGCGGATGCGCACGCCGCGGGTCACGAACGCCATTTCACGGAAGCGCTGCACAAGGGTATCGAAGCGGTAATCAATATCTTCCGTGAAGATCTGTTTGTCAAATTTGAATGTTTGCTTGGTGCCGGTTTCGTCCTTAACCTTACCAATCGGCTTGATCGATCCCTGGGGCACGCCGCGCTTATAGGTCTGCTGCCAGTGCTTGCCATCGCGCTTGATCTCGGTGGTCATCCACTCGGAGAGGGCGTTCACCGCGCTGACGCCTACACCGTGCAAACCACCTGAGACCTTGTACCCGCCGCCGCCGAATTTACCGCCTGCGCCGATCACGGTCATGACCACATCCACGGTCTCCATGGGCTTGCCATTCATATCCTTTTTCGTGGGATGCGGGCCCACCGGGATACCCCGGCCATTATCTTCAACGGTTACACTGCTATCCTCATGGATGATGATATTGATGTTAGTACAGAAGCCAGCCAGCGCCTCATCAATGGCGTTGTCAACGACTTCATAGACAAGATGATGTAACGCTTTAATATCGGTACCGCCCACATACATACCCGGGCGCTTACGCACATGCTCAATCCCCTCCAGCGCCTGGATGGAACTCACATCATAATTCGCTTGGTTTTCTTTCGCCACAAAAGCCTCCAAAGATAAGAGTAAAGTTATACTCGTTGTGTGGGAACAGACTGTTTGTGCTGCAATTGTTCAAAGACAGTTTGCAGCCAGGCATTCATATCCCGGTAATAGACAAAACTCGCTGCCAGTAATGTTGTTGTGATAAAGGCATGACCTGCAATGCCCACCAGCAGCATCCACGAATCGTCAGGTGGGACACTCCACAGGTAGTTCAAGCCGGTCGTGAGAAGAAGTGCGCTGAGCACGAACAGACCGCTTGTCGGGAGGGTGAAGCGTGCCATCCGTAGACTGGTGAAGATCGAATGAAAAGCATTCTGCTTGCGTACAAAAATCCCATGGGGTGTGAAGAATAGGGGGACAATCAACCAGAATGACAGGATCAACATGACAAAGAATGCGCCACTTGCCAGCGCCGGGCTAAGAAACGTCAGAACTGTAAGAACAAGCATCACCGGAATGAGGATCATCATCAAGCCGATGAACCAGACTGCTGAAAGGATCACCGTCTGCAGGATTGCCCACAAAAAGCTGACTTCCCCTTCAGGCTTGGCGTGCCCTAACGCGGTTCCCGATACCCAACGAAAGTACAGGCCTCCCGCGATCCAACCGATGAGAATAAGCAGGAACATCAATCCAATCAAACCGGGCAGAGAAGACACCTGCACCACACCCTGTGACCCCAAGGGAGTTTTGACCGGCATCGTTTGCGCCAGCAAACTCGAAATTCCAATCGGGAACGTTTGCAATCTGCCGAGCAGGCTGAGAAGATTAAATCGTTCCAGTACTTCGCTAAATCCAGACTGAAAATCCGTGAATCGTTTCAAATCTGTGGGAGTAGTCACAGATGTACGCGCCTCATCGAACATTAATTTGAAGAAAGGGTTGACCAACCCTCCTATGCTCAAGCGCGGTCCGAGCCACAGGAAAATGTCAAGAGCTACAGGCAGGAGGATTAGACCGATATGGTTGGAAACGGCGTCAAACCCGGCTTTTAACGCGCCAATGACGCCTGGCGGTGGTGGAAGTGATTCAATTTTCTGCACGTTCATAACCAGTTGATTCTACCATATTGGACTTGTCTTGGCAGCCAACTATGAGGCAGGTACAATGCATTCATGAACGAACAGCGGTATTTGCCGAATGCGGATCGGGTGGGTATGCTAACTTCCACGGTTTTGCTGGCATTTGCTCTTACCCACCTGATCCAATCCCCGGAATTCAACCTCGAGATCCAGCTACCGGGCTTCTTTTTCCTGCTCCCGCTGAATTTATCTACTGCCATGGGGCTGCTGACCGCCGGGCTTACTGCTACAGGCATGGATTGGCTGCTGAGGGGACACCCCTCTTTGAAAGGACGGCTCACGTATCAATGGTGGCTCCTTCCTACCCTGACCACTTTTGTGATCGGCGTGCCCCTTTCCGTCCTTCCGAATGGAACGGCCTGGTGGGTGGCTTTTTTAGTGACAGGAGCGTTTCTCTTCTTCGT
>DATFQC010000044.1:0-4153 GCA_035264425.1 Anaerolineales bacterium | reverse complement strand
CCAAAAATGAATTGCAGAATGACATAAAAATTATTGATTCCCTGCACAAAGGATTGGGGCGTGAAGGCTTGAAAACCTAATTTCGTAATTTGGTCTGATATATCCAGAACCTGTTTCACATCCTGTACTTTGACAATCACCTGGCTATATCCTTCCTTGTTGTAATTGATATGATGGCCCAGGGCCCACTCATTCAGCGATTTGATCTGATCCAGCGGGAAATAGATCGTCCAATCTGATTCGCCGCGGGTCTCCTTCAAAACGCCGGTCACGCGCACGCTTAGATTTTTGCGGATCTCATTGCCCTGTGAATCATATTTGGAAATAACAAGCTGGATTTGTTGATCGTAAAGCTGAGGGGGTGGTGGAGGCTCCTGCCCAGGTTTCTGACGCGGATCATAAAAATTATTTGCGACCATTGCACCGATCACGACCGTCCCACGTCCTAGCTCTGTCGCACCCTCTGTAGCTTCCATGCCCAGGTCAGCAAGATCCTGTGAAGCAACACCAATAATGCCACTGCCCCCATCCAGTTTCTGAAATTTGACGAGCACGCCGGTCATCAAATATTCGCGCGGAATTACTGAGCCAACACCAGGAATTGCACGAAATTCATCGAGTGCAGCATTGGTCAAAAGGCGCGCCGGTTGAGGTTGGCCACCCTGCTTGCCCCCGCCCCCTCCCACCGGCACAGCTACGCCTCCGCCCCCGCCTCCCCCTTCCATATCATAGGCTGGCATAACCTGGATCTGAGTCAAATCGCCGATGCCATATAACTGCTCATTAGCGTTCTTTTGCAGCCCGATCGCGAGCGAGACAAGGATCACAACCGCTGCCGTACCAATCACCACGCCGATAGCAGTCAGCGCCACGCGCGCTTTGCGGCGACTTAGATTTCCAAGAATTAGACGAACTAAATCAAAGAGTTTCATTCTAAGAGGAGGCTACCCTTTTCCCGTACCGGGCTTGGGTATTGGGATGGAGGGTTCTTCGATTCCAGGAGTTATGCCAGGGTTACTGTCCGAGGGAGGCGCGCTATCCAGGCCAAATAAGCCCAAGACAAAGCGCCATACTTTTTGAAATGTGCTTTCCTCCGTTTGGACTGGAACACCTTCTCCACCCCCTCCTCCCAGGCTGGGATCAGGGGTCGGCTCGAGCATGCCTTCCAGCACTTCGATTTCCAGCGTACGAGTTACAGTGCGAGCCTGATTGAAATCATCTGTGTAGTCGATGGTAATATCGAGATTCATCTTGCCAGATTGTTCAGGAGTGACCATTGCATCAAGCGTGAAGTAGCCGCCCGCGTCCAGCGACCCAACCAGGCTGGTCCCGTTTTCAATCGTTCCATTCGCCGAAGTGATTTTTATCGTTCCCAATACGGATAATCTTTTTCCGAGATTAACAACTTGAATCGGCAGAGCGCCGGGCTGGCCCACAAAAAACGGATCCGGCGGACGATAGAAGCTGACGTCCACAGTCGGCAGGCTGTAAACAAGCAATGTAATCACCTGCTCATCGTTGATCACTTCACTTTTATCATTCAGGTAGGAAAACGTCACCTTCATTGGATAGGCGCCGGGGTTGGTGGAAACGTTCACGATTAAATCCTGCTTGGCCTGGACCGCTTCCCCTGCGCCCAGATCCCCCAGCGTTTGCACGTTGGAGGCACCCACCGGGGCAAAATTGGTGAACTCACCACTGCCACCCGAGACTCCTCCGGGCTGCGGCGTTAGAGAGCCCGTTCCGCTGGAGCCGCCTCCCACAATCATAGTGACGCGTTGGGCCCGGGCATTCCCGGCATTTTGCACGGTCATCGCCAGGTTGAACTGTTCACCCGGTTGGAGCGGGTCAATACTGGCTGCATAACTAGTGATCACAAGCTGTGAGCTTTTCACACCCGTCGGTGTAGATGTAGCTACACTCACGCCTCCCCCCGATGCTCGAATATTCAACGTAAACTGCTCACTATAAACAGCCCCATTGATGTCGCTATAAGACAGATTCATGACAACGCTAACGATGCCATAAACATAATTTGCTACAGTCATGGGCTGATCAATATCCATCGAATTTCCGGCGACGAGATCACCCACAATATTCACGCCGCCGTTTTTAAGGGGAACAAAGTCACTTGAAGCAAATGTTGCCTGAACATTATAGGCCTGGCCCTCCCCTTCATTCCTTAGTTTGATTATGAGTGTGAAGTTCTGTCCATACTGAACTTCTTCTGGCTTTGTTCGATAGTTTTGTACGGAAATCTGTGGCCGGACAACCGGTTCCGGGCCAGATGGCTCAGTCGGTGTTTCTACCACGGGTGTGCTTGTAGCTTGTTGAAGACTTAATTGATGCAGGCTTTTTTCTGAACTCCCAAAAAGGGAGTTTGTATAAGCAGGTGCAGGAATCGCTACAACTAACAATGCAAATAACATGGATAGTGACGCAAATCGAGGAAATCCGGTTTTCATAGTGTCTGTTCTCTTTGATGCAATAGGATTTACGATACTTGAGCAGATTCCAGGGCAGCAGACTGGTATTCTGCTTCACTAACGGAACGCCCATCCAGAAGAAAGATCTTATGGGTGGCAAAGCGCGTCATACGGGGATCATGTGTCACGACCAACACCGTTCGCCCGGTATTATGCAAGTCGGACAGTAATTGCATCACCGCCGCGCCACTGGAAGTGTCAAGGTTACCGGTCGGTTCATCCGCTAAAATCAGGCTGGGATTGTTCACAAGGGCGCGCGCGATCGCCACCCGTTGTTGTTGGCCACCGGAGAGCTCGGAGGGACGATGATTAGCACGGTTGTCAAGCCCTACCTGATTGAGCAAGCTCAGCGCTTGTTCCTTCCGGTGGCTAGAGTTGACCCCGGCAAACTGCATGGGAAAGGCTACATTTTCCAACGCACTCATGCTGGGAATGAGATTAAAGGATTGGAAGACGAACCCCATGGTTCGACGCCGAAAGAGTGCCAGCGCATTTTCATCCATTTCATCTAGCCGCACGCCATCCACAGAAATCTGGCCGGATGTGGCACGGTCCAAGCCACCTAACAGATAAAGCAACGTGCTTTTGCCGGAACCAGAGGGACCCATAACTACAGTGAACGTATGGGCATTAATATCAAGAGTCAAGTCATCGAGGGCGCGTACTGTTGTCCCACCCATCTGATAGTGCTTCGTCAATCCTTTGACTTGTATGAAAGGTTTCGCCATTTTTAGAAGAAGGGGCGTTGAACCGCCAGCCCGCCAAAGCCTGAACTTAACGCTCCGAGCCCGGCCTGTGCGAATAGCATCAGTACCATAACGACCAGGACTCCAGCCACTGCTTTCCCCCGTGGCAATCCCTCTGCGATTGCAAATCCAGTGATCAGCAAGACGACGCTCCAGATCAGGAAGATATCTGCGCGGGTTAATAACTGCGCAACGAATCCTGCGCTCGAGGAAAATCCGGAAAGCCCAGGGCTGGCGATCACGTGACGTGTGATCAGCATAAATACAACCCTCAAAAGATCACGCACAGCAAATGGGAGGCTTGCCCAGGCCACAACGTTCAACGCGCTCTGCATGGAGCCGCGTCCTCCCAGAAGCGTGGAACCAAAATGCAATAATGCTGCGAGCAACAACCATCCCAGCCACAATGCCGTAAGGGACCCGACTAACGGAATGATATACATGAAGACTGGTCCTTGGGTGGCCTGCTGCGCTTGCATATAATTATTCTGCATATCAGGAGTCCAGTATTGCCAATCACGTGGAAGAGGGGTTTCTCCCATCAGCGCGGCATGGGACTTCAAATATCCCGCAACCATGACAGCCAAGATCGCCGTGATCGTTAGCACCAGCATAGGAGTTAGCCAGGTAGAACGCGCCTCTAAGCTAATCTCTTGAAAAGCTGAACGCGGGTGGAATAAAATATCACGCAGCCGCGAAAAATCGAAACGACGTGTTGACCGTTGGTGGAGGATGGTATCTATCATAGGGAATGAGTTTGCAAACTGCCACACGCATACGTTGCATGTGTATCTAAATCTGATCACTAAGCAGCCAAATGGCAAGAAGATTCTAACACGCTTTCAACTCGCCTTTATTCCGCTCACCTCATCAGTTATCAAACTTTTTCACCGATTGCAGATTAAAAAGTAATTTCTGGAC
>DATFQC010000043.1:0-3796 GCA_035264425.1 Anaerolineales bacterium | reverse complement strand
GAGCGCCTATGTGTACGGATTGGATTCGAAAGCTGTTGCTGAACTGAAGAAGCAGGTTTTGTTCGAGGATATATTGCCGCCCTTCAAATCCGAAGTCGTTCTGCCCGGATCGACTGATGTGGGTGATGTTTCGTGGGTTGTACCCACCGGACAGATCTTTACAACCTGCTGGACCCTGGGCTCACCCGGACATTCATGGCAGATCGTTGCCCAGGGCAAAATGGGGATCGGCCAACGCGGCATGTTATATGCCAGTAAGGTGATGGCACTCAGTGCACTGGAGTTTATGGGGAACCCGGAAATTCGCGAACAGGCTGTGGAGGAATTCAGAACAAAGCGGGCAGCAGCTACCTATGTCTCGCCAATCCATCAAGGGACTCCCCCTCCGCTGAATGTCTAAAACGAGTAGGGACATGAGGCTACAAACCTCTGAGATCCCGTCTGCACTGCCAGGGGCGCGAACCTTTTAACTACATGACCGGTGCCCTGTTGAGGTAGCGCCGTGCTATTATTTTTGAGAGCCGTTCGTGTTATCGAAAAATTGTTGCGCTGTTTGAAGAAGTTCGATAACGTACTTAATAATGATCGCCACAGTTGAAAGGGCCAGTGGCAGGGCGAGGTAGAGAATTGTTTCACCGAGCCAAAGATAGAGCCCGGTCAGGATGGCACCGATCCAAATTGAATTGCACCATTCGCAGGTAATCAGTTCGTAAAGGCCCAATTCACGGCAAAACCGGTATCGATTACACCATTGTTCGGCGCGCTGGCGCAGGCGCTTGAAGATCTGCCAGGGACCTTCCTCGTTGGCGATGAGCGACGCAAGCCTCCAGGCGGCGAGCGAAAGATAGAAAAATATGTTGAGTGACATCACATATTCCTTTGTAATTATTAACGAGTGTATAGGCCATAATATTCCGTACCTGCGATCCGCTTTTAGCATACGCGTGGATTGGGAGAAAAAGCTTTACTTCTGGAGAAGCATTTTTAACGACGGCCATCTCACTTGCATCGAAGCAGTATTTCCTGTATGCTTGCCTTACCTCTTAAGGGATAAAAACAAAGTTCGCCCCGTCAAAAGCAGGGAAGACTTCCAATCAGTCAGGAAGGGTTTGGACCCAGCACTATGGATGAGTATTCTAGAACTTATGAGATTAGATGGTCCGATATCGATGCCAACGGTCATGTGAATTATGCTGCCTACATTAATGCAGCCGGGGATTTGCGTTATCGCTTTTTTAGCGAACACAATTTTCCACCGGAAAGATTTGTGCAACTGGGTATTGGCCCGGTTTACACCGCCATCCACGCCCTGTTCTTTCGGGAGGTGCGCATGGGTGAGACAGTGACCATTAACTATGCACTCTACGGTCTTTCACCAAAGGGTGGCCGCTGGAAAGTGCACCATGACATTCTCAAACCTAATGGAAAGAAAGCGGTCAGCCTCGACCTCGAAGGAGCCATATTAGATATGTCGACGCGCAAGCCGGTCCTTCCCTTGGACGAATTATTTCAAACATTCAACCTGATCCCGCGCACAAAAGAAGTAGAAGTATTATCTGATTCTCGTTGGGGCAAGTGACCCGAATTGAATGGTTCGTTCGCCACCAGCTGGGACGAATAAGTACAATTGCCTGATCAATCAAAGGAGGCTCGAATGTCTGTCCTGGTAACCATGCGTGTGAAAGTCCACGACTTTGAAGGCACAAAACAAGCCGTTGAAAAATATGGGGATGCTATGCTAAAAGCAGGGAGTCACTGGTTCAAGGTCTATCAGAGGGATGGAGATGACAAGGAAGTTCTGTGGTTGATGGAATTTGACAGTCATGAAGCCTTTGAGAAAAGCGGGGGCGACTTTGAAGAGGACTTTGTCTCGCTGATCAACCCCGCCAGCGACTGGGACGATGCCGTTTGGAAGTTATCCCTGCAAAAAGAATAGCATCACAGTCACAAGAGTTGTAGATGGCAGACTTACAATCGAATGACCCCTTGCACGGCATTACCCTGGAAATGATCCTCAATCAACTGGTCCAGCAATATGGTTGGGCAGAGTTGGGGAAACGTATCCCGATCCGCTGTTTTACCAATGACCCAAGCCTCAAATCCAGTTTGACGTTTTTGCGACGAACGCCCTGGGCTCGTAAGAGAGTCGAAGAGCTGTATCGGACGTCAATCGCCAAATGATGGTTATTCTCCATCACTCTTTTCCACCAGGTCATCTACCCCAAAAATCTGTTCGTAGAACAGCAGCAGTGCCTCTGCTTTCTGTCGAAAGTCAAGATCCGCGTCCTCCCCGCTGGCTCCTTGGTCAAGAGCTTCAAGATGGGTAACCAACCGCTCGCGAAAATTCGCATGCGGCGAAGCGGGCAAACGCAGCTCCAATTCATGGATCATCTCTTTTGCCTGCTGGACAGAAGTCAGTGCATTTGGGAGTGAGGTGGTCTCATCCAGTACTTTTTTGAGCAACTTGCACTTGTAGGTACGACAAAAATGGGGATAGTGAGGAGAAGAATAGATCGTACACTGTCCCTGCCAAAGTGGACAGGGTTGGCTAAATCCGCGTTCGCTTGGCACTGACCGAAACACATTCAATCCTAATTCCTCGGCCGCATCCAGTTCCGCAGACCTGAGTTTCGTCCAGATGAATAAATGGCCTGTGCAGCATAACCCACAGGATTTGCACAAAGTGTTTCCCCGTGATTGGTTTGTTTCATCCATATCAGAAATCATATCCCAGGAAAGGCGAGTCTACAATACCACCAGGGATATGTCTGTCAGGCCCGTTTTGCAAGATAAGCCAGCGTAGCGAGTTACCGCCAAATAGACTTCTAGATATCTCTGGGGGAGATTCCCCATACTATCTCTCAGCGTTTTGTTGTAAATTAGGCACATAGGAGCAACCAACAATGGAGAGACTCAATTCTTCAACTCAGTACGTCAATTATGGGCTCGCAATGCTGGATGTAGATAAGAAATGCGGTCAGGTAAAGTCAGGCACGTATGCCGCCTGCGAACAAATGATCCAGATGTCCTTTATGACCATGCAGCTTGGCACGTTAGACCAAATCCTTGCGAGATTTGAAAGGCATGGCCGTCTTACACGAGACGAGCATTACAGCCTGCTAAAACTGGCAAAGCAGTTATGGGATCAGGATTCATAATTTTTTCCTAACTTCTTATGGGCCCCTGAAGTCATTGAACTTCAGGGGCTTTTGCTTTGATAAATTCTTCATTGGCTCAAGCCACCGGTCTTGCAATCTACATTGGTAATACCTTCTTCTGTCACCTCATCTACACGACATGAACAACCTTAGAACTATCACTAAAATTATCGAACCACAGATCGCCATCGAAGGGGCGGGCGTCAAACTACGCCGCTCGATTTCGCCGCGCGTGAGCAACGAATTCGATCCATTTTTGCTCTTCGACCACTTCGCCTTCAATGATCCGCTCGAGGGGCCGATCCGTGGCTTTCCGTACCATCCACACCGCGGCATCGAGACCGTCACGTATATGCTCGAGGGCTCCACGGCCCACCGTGATAGTCTCGGAAACCAGGGTCTGATCGGCCCCGGTGATGTGCAGTGGATGAGCTCAGGGCGCGGCATTCTGCATGAGGAAATGCCCCGCCGCGGTCCAAGCGGGAATATCTATGGTTTCCAACTTTGGGTCAACCTCCCCTCGCATCTCAAGATGTCTGAGCCCCGTTATCAGGAAGTAACCGCGGCTACGATCCCCAGCTATGAAAAGGATGAGGTCAAAATCCGCGTCGTCGCGGGTACAGTGGAGAACGTCACAG
>DATFQC010000042.1:0-7288 GCA_035264425.1 Anaerolineales bacterium | reverse complement strand
CCCGTTGAACGCTGGCCACAAATGCCGGATGAAAGCAACACTATTTCATTGAAGATTCCGGGTACTGTCAAATTGTCCGGTGGTTGGAAGTTAAACTGTGAACGCTGGAATATCGCCTCGCTGGCGACAGAACAAGCCCGTATGAATGATGATCCATTCCAGGTGTGGTTGGATGCCCAGGGGATTTACGATGCACTTGAGCTACGCGTCCGGCAGGATGGAGACCGCTTTGAGCCGCTTGGCATGGATGGACACGAGATGAAAATCTCCGATTTTTTTATCAACGTCAAGCTGCCCCAACGCGCCCGTGATCGCTGGCCTCTCCTTTGCATGGGTGAGAAAGTGGTCTGGGTGCCGGGGTATCGCCCAGCTCATCCATTCCGCTTGACAGATGCGACGCGGCAGGCCTTGTATTTTTCGATGACAAAGGGATAAAAAAGTGACAGTCACTTCGCGAAGTGACTGTCACTTTTTTACGGATTCCCACTCAACTGTTTCAACTTATTGTGTAACTCGCGCCATTGGATTTTCGAAACCCCAAGTTTCTGGCGGATCTTATCTGGCTCTTCGCCAGCGCGGTAATCTTTCAGTGCACAGGTCCAGCGGCACATATCAAAGGAAAGATGCTTCGTGAGGCCCGCTTCATTGCCAACATCTTCAAGCAGATACTCCAGACGCCGTGGTGACCAGGGGAATACCTGCTCGGTCGGGTGGTATTGAGCGAGGTATTCATGATAGGCGGGAATCCAATCATCGGGCAGGACCAGCTTTCTCTCTTTGTAACGATTCGCAGGGCTGGCATAGCGGATGAAAATCTGCGGCCCGTTAGGTGTATCCAGTTCCACATGTTCGAGCTTCAATCCCAACGTTTCACTTTTTTTGATCCCGGTGCTTAGCAAAAGATACACTAAGGTGTAGGAACGCGCATCTGGTTTGCTCCCGCGGCGATGACGGTCCGCCGCCAGCAGGACGGCGTCGTACTCTTCAGAGCTTAACACCAGTGGCAGGGGACTGATTGCGGAACGTTGCGCGACTTTCTCAGCCGGGTCAACCAGCAGGACGCCGTATTGATGCAGCCAGCGAAAAAGCGACTTGGTGGCCGTAATACGGCGCGCCAGGGTCTTGGGGCTGCAGGGAACGTCACGTTCCTTTTCCATCCACTCGAAATAGCGATTGAGATCTTTCGTACCGATCTTGCCAATCGTAATATCTGGGGGAAGGAAATTGGTGAGCAGGCGCACATCCGAAAGAAAGGCTTTGATCGTGTTTGGTGAACGACCTTTATCCGCGAGGAAGGCTTCCCACGAATGAATGGCGGAGAGAAGGCTGGCTTGAGAGGTTAAATGTGAGGTCAAACGATTATCAGGCATGAGAACTCCTGTTCTTGCGTATAGTTTAGCGAAAAAAGGAACGGATGTCAACACCCATCCATCGATTATCGAAACGATATATTCAGAATAGATTTTTTGCTATTGTTAGCGCGGGTATCGAACCAAAAGGGGATAGGTTTTCTGACAACAAGCTGCAATGATAATTTATAATTAATACAGGTATGATTTATTGTCCATTGACGTAAATCATAGCCACCTTACCTTATTCCAGGCAAGGTATCATCGCAAACCCGCCACTGTTTCTTAAAATAAGTTTTCCATATGTCATCTCTCATGGAGCCTAGAGCTGGGTTGATGAGACCTATAAGTTTTCAAAGTCTCCGATCTTATATATCCATTGTGTTATTGATTGCTTTGGTTTGGATATCATTTGGGTCAGCAAAGTTACCCGGAACGCTTGCCGTGGTATTGGCGGATTCCGATCCTGTGATCGCGGCAGCCGGCGATATTGCCTGCGATCCTGCCAATACAAACTTTAATAACGGCGAAGGGAATCAAAGCTCCTGCCGGCAAAAGTACACTTCTGAACTTCTCATGAATGCCAACCTGGCTGCCGTCCTTCCATTGGGGGATGTTCAATACGAATGCGGAGGTTATCAAGCCTTTTTGCAATCCTACGACTCAAGTTGGGGACGCCTGAAATCAATCTCACACCCGGTCGTTGGAAATCATGAGTACCTGACTTCAGACGGCACGGATTGTACAAGTTACAACGAAGGTGCGGCAGGTTATTTCAGGTATTTTGGGTTGGCTGCTGGCAATCCTTCCCAGGGTTACTACAGCTATGATATCGGAACCTGGCACTTGATTGCTTTGAATTCCAACTGTGGCGATGCAGGTGGCTGTGGAGATGGCTCTCCTCAGGCCATGTGGCTTGCTGCAGACCTAACGGCTCATCCGAATCTGTGCACGCTGGCCTACTGGCACATCCCACTCTTTAGCTCAGGAGGACGTGCCGCCAACAATACCCAGGTGATCTGGCAAATTTTATACAATCACGATGTTGACGTTATCCTGAACGGACATGACCATATCTATGAGCGGTTTGCTCCTCAGATGCCAGACGGAACGCCGGATACTGAGCGCGGCATTCGGGAGTTTGTTGTGGGGACCGGTGGTGCAAACCTTACTGAAATTGAGAGCATTGCCGCGAACAGTGAAGTGCTTAATAACGACACCTTTGGAATACTCAAACTCACATTACATCCAGCCAGTTATGACTGGCAATTCGTCCCTGAGACGGGCAATACATTCAAGGACTCGGGTACCGAAAAATGCCACGGAGAACCCCCGGTTGGCACGCCTCCCTCCGCGTTGACTCAGATGGTACCTGCTCCTACGCAAACAGCTTCCCCCACGCCAGCAACCACTGCATTTACCTTTGCTCCCAGCGCGGATGCCTATACCAGCAAACCAAAGCCAGCTTCAAACTTTGGTGCCTCGAATATGTTGCGCCTCTATGGAGGGCCATTGGGAGCCAGTTATTTGCGTTTTGACGTGGAGAACTTGCCCAGTACGGTAGTCCGTGCAACGTTGCGCTTATACGCCAACAATCCGTCTATATCCGGGTATCAGGTGCGTGCTGTGGCGAATAACGCCTGGAACGAATCCACCATCACGTATGGGAACGCGCCCCCCATTGGGGATTTGATCACTGTGTCCGAACCCTTTGAAGCTAAGCAATGGACCAGCGTGGATCTGACTTCCCTGGTGAAGGGTAACGGCACTTACGATATTGTCCTGATCACATTCAACGCGACCCCCTTCAGCCTTGCCAGCCGAGATGCGATCCCACTCTACCGACCTCAGCTGGTTGTGGATGTTCTTGCCGGTTCTTCCACTTCACCGACTGCTACGCAAACACTTGATAGTACGGATTCTTTGGAGTAATTCGAAGCCAGAGAATCACTGTCCCAACTTCTCCGGGCTAAAACATGGCTCGTAGTCATATCCCAAAATTAGGAGATAATGCGCTTTACTGTTGGGGTCGGGGCCTGAGATGACACTGCCCGGTAGCAGGCCCATCGCATCGAGAATAGGATTGCTCTGGGCGGAGTCTTGCGCCGCGGTTTTGTCGATCAAAACCGAATATGCGTAGTCCTGCCGCTCGGAGGGGATGATGTGCGTTTCGTACCCCGCGTAGTTAAGACGTGTCGCTGCAAGGGTTTCGTAACCTGCAATGGAAGTTCCGTTCATCACATCGATGGCTGTTTTCTGCCGTTCCACTGTTTTGGTTGAAGGGGAGAGTGCTTCGGTTAACATCTGCTGGAGAAGTTCTTCATTGGGGAGCAAAACCGCTGCGCCCCCCTCGGTCGTCCACGAACTGACGAGCGGCGGCCGGATGTAATAACTGCGGATATCGGCACTCGTCATTTTGGGGGCGTAGAGCGAGAGCTGTAAGAGATCAACCAGATTGAGGTCTGTTTCCACTGTGTTTTTCAGATCGTTATAGAGCTCCGGGATGCGTTTGAGTGTCCCGGCCTGCAACGCCTGTGTGAATAGGGCGCGTAAAACTTCCTGTTGGCGACGGCCGCGGTCAAAGTCATTGGATTTTTGACGTGAACGCGCATACCATAACGCGAGATCGCCATCCATGTGAATGAGACCCGGACCGGTGGTATACAGTGCCCAATTATTCTCATTCTCCGGGTCGTAGCTTGGATCGATCAGGTGCCAATCTGTGTACGCGCAGGAAACCGGCACGTCCACACCGGCGAGAGTATCCACGATTTGACGGAAGCCATCGAACACCACCATGGCAGTATGGTCGATGCGAATACCCAGGTTGTAGAGGATCGTATCCTCTAGTAAGCCGGGTCCACCACCGGGGTAATCGACGGAGATCCCATGTTGATACGCCGTATTAATGCGTTGATTCTCCCAGCCGGGAATAGATACCCATAAGTCACGCGGAATGGAAATAAGAGAGACTTGTCCATCATTCGGGCGCAGGATGGCGATGACCATGGTATCTGTACGGAACGAACCGCCCGGTCGTCTGTCTGAGCCGATCAACAAAAAATTGACGGTTTCCTGTCCATTGTTGAGGATCTGACTTCCCGCCGGGTCGATTGTCGAAAAGGGTACAGCCGTGTTGATGAGAAGGTTGGGGTCAATGGTTGGGATTTCGGTCTGAGTCGCGGCAGGCAGGGTGGCCGTGGGTAAAGCAGTATCAAGGGTCGGCTGAGCCTGGAGCGTGCCGGTCGGGGTCCAGGGAATTGGCTGAAAGGGGGTAGGAGTTGGCGAGGCGTTCGGCGCGGCAGTCACCAGGGCAAACGGCAGCGCCGGTTGGACATTGGAAGGTGCGAGCGCGAGAGGACTGCATCCGGCGAGAATGTATACCGCTAGAAGTAGGATGTAAAAAAATCGTTTCATGCCTTATGGATTGGGCGTAATCGGTGTTTCTTGTATAACAGTTGCCGGTGGCAACTCAGTATCTGTAGGCGGCGCAGTTGTGACTGTGGGGAGAGAGGTTTGCGTATCAGTTGGGAAGGTTGGAATGATTGTAACACCAGGAACCGGAGTACGCGTTGGAATATTTGGAACCCAGAGTCGTTGACCAGTATAAATAGTCGTTGAACTGCCCATACAGTTACCGCGTTGCAGTTGAGGATAGGTAATGTTATAAGAGACCGCGATGCGGAACAAAGTATCGCCAGGCTGCACGATGTAGTTCTTCACCCAGCCCGCGGGGGGTCCACAGGGGATGACCGTAACGGTGGGAACAGAAGGGACATACAAACTATAACCGGCGGGCACGTCCACCGCAGTCAGACAGTTGGCTGCACTCAAATTCTCCGCGCTGGTTTTATAACGCTGTGCAATCGAGTAAATTGTATCGCCTGTACCGACGGTGACACGTATCCATCCAGCAGGTGGGGTGCAGGAGGTGGACGCGGCTGCTATGGATGTAGCAGAAGGTAATGCTGACGCGGTTTCAGAGGGAAATATCGTTTCCGTTGCTGCTTCACTGGGCAGGATTGTAAGAATCGTGGCTGTCGGTGTTGGAAAGCTCAGCGGAAATGTTGGAGGAATTTGTGTGGGAGTGGCAGCCGAGGGCAGGGTTTCAGCGAGGGAGAGAAAAACTCCTCCGATGACCAAAATCACAGAAACGATTGCAACAATCACTCCAGCACCTAATTGGCGCAGGGCTTGCATAATTAGTTCTCCGCGTTCTTTACAGGTGAATTTCTGGCAATCGGCAGCAGCACACTAAAGGTCGAACCAACGCCCGGTTTGCTATCCACCCAGATGCGGCCCTTCTGTGCTTCGGTGAGAGTCTTGGCGATGGAAAGTCCAACACCTGTGTCTCCCACACCCTGGATGAGGACATTGTCAGCTCGATATAAGCGGGTGAACACACGCCTCAGATCTTCGGGGGAAATGCCATCGCCTGTATCGCTGACCTGAATGAGGACATATTCCTTATCATCTTCCATTTTGGTCTGGACTTTTAAGTGCACGGTCCCTTCCACGGGGGAGGCCGCTCCCGCATTTTGAAGGAGGTGGATCAAAATCTGTTGCAGCGCTTCACGGTCGGCATAAATGGGCGCCATATTCTTCGGCAAGTCCAGATGCATGGAAATGTTTTTCTCGCGGATCTGGCTACTTGTATACGTCATGGCATTATCAATGATGAGATCCAGATTGACGGGCTCGGGTTTGAGCTCGTTGAGTCCCGTTTCCAGTGTAGTGACTTGAATCAAATCATCGATCAGGCTGCCGATCCGTTCTGTGGAAGCCTTGATGCGTTCCACGAATTTGCGCTGCAGTGTGCCCAGGATTCCTACTGATTCGCCCAACAGCAGATCGGTATATCCCACAATGGATGACATGGGCTGACGCAGTTCCTGTGAAATGGAGGCAACCACCTCTGCCTGTTCGGTTGAATGGGCGACCGATGAACCTTTCTCGGCTTCCACGATGCGCATGTTCGCTTCTGCCAGCTGATTTTGAAGACGGGCCGTCTCTTCCAGGGTCAGACGCAATTCGTTTTCCATCTGAGCCGAAGGGGCAGAGCTGTTCTTTTTTGTGGCTTTGAGGATGCGCAATTCTTCGTTCTCTTCCCTGAGCTTTTCAAGTGCCTGTTGCGTCTCTTCCTGCATTTTCCGCATCGCCGTGAGATTCTCAGCCTGGGTCAGTCCCTCCTGAGCGTCAGTTCTGACCGTTTCCATTTGTTTCAGCAACTCATTGTTGCGTCGCTCCAGATCAGCAATGCGGGATTGGGCTACATCCAGGGCCTGCTTGGTCTGTTCGCCTTTGATCTCAAGCGAGCTCATCTTCTGGCCGCGCTGGATGATGGGTACAAGCGAGACGGCAATATTGGTGAGGAAAGCCTGGTCCTCTGCACTCCAGAGACGGTTTGAATAAGGAGATAATAACAGCACGCCACCCAACGGTTCCTTGTCAGGATTCACAATGGGCACGCTCATCAAATGTCCGGGATTGGTCAGGCCGAGCAGGTCACTTAATCCTTTGATATCGGCAGAGGTACTGCTCGAAGGCAGACGCAATGGACGTCCGCGCTGGAGCGCGTTGGTGAGCATCGGGATCAGGTTTTTGTTGAGGCTCCCGCCCTCCAGGTTCTCTTCACGGATCAAATCATAACCGCTGACAATCTGCATCTGGTTATTGTTGTCGGTAAGATAGATCAGGAAGCACAGGTCAGCCAGCATCGTCTGTGCAATGGCGCGAGTGATGGCCTGACTCAATTTTTCAGTACTGGATTCACCGGCCAGTGCCAGCAGTGCGTGAAAGGTCTTGGGGTCGGTACTATATTTGCGTCGTTCGCCAACCGGGGCATCCTGCTGTTTGACGCTCGTTAGCCTGTTCGAGGATGTGGGGAAGCGCTGAGGCAGGGTCAACAAAATAGGATAGGCTGCCATGTGTGCCAGCCT
>DATFQC010000041.1:0-2582 GCA_035264425.1 Anaerolineales bacterium | reverse complement strand
CGTGGTCAGGCTCGCTTCGCCGAGACGCCAATCATCGCGCTGACAGCTTTGGCAATGCCTGGGGATCGTGAGCGCGTTATTCTGGCAGGTGCTAACGAATACATGAGCAAACCCGTCGCTTTGAAAGCACTACGACAGGAGATTACAAATCTACTGCAAGATCGGCCTGATCGGTAACTATTGACCGCTCTTTTTCTTATTGCAAGACCTTTTTACTGGTTTTCGACTTCACAGGTCGCAAATATATCTACGCCAGGACCGCCGATACAAATATCGTTCCCATCGCTGCCTGTAATAAGATCATCCCCATTTCCACCCAGAATGCAATCGTTTCCGCCTTGGCCATCAATTATGTCCACACCCTCACTACCAATGATCAGGTCATTGGCCGCAGTACCTGTTATTATGCCGGAGCCGCTGACAATGTTTGTGAGGTATAAGTCAGCACAGGCAGCTGGTTTGAGATTTTCAGCTGTAACGGGAATAGAACTCTGATCGACATTCGAAGATGGCATGCTGAGCCCTGCTGCAAAGGCAGAACCAACACTGGTAACAATAAGCGCTAGCAACCCCAAAGAAAAGAGTTGCAGATGGACTGATAATCTCATAATCTTATTTTCCTCATTATCACTGTCTCCTCTATTTCAGCTTTTGCAACTCTGCTTTTGTTGATCACATATCCAAATAATTCCTGTTCAGTCACATGGGCTTCTACCATCTTGTTTTCATTGAAGTGCATTGGATATTCCATGGCTTCCAGGCGTGGAGGCTCGATTTCGGTGATGCCCCTTTGGCCGGCACTAAATACATAACGGTATGTGGTCCCGTTGCATTGAACCAGGTAATAGTGCAGGAAATTAAGAGTCATATGCAAGATCACTGTGTTGTGCCGTTCGGCTAGTTTTGCCAGTTCATCAATTGTAGTTACATCAATGCGCGTCGCGGCAGACTCAATCTCGTGTTCATAGACGTTTACCAACAGCGCGCCATACCGTAGGCGGATCAAGACTTCTTTATTCTGCTGGACAGTCATAAAAACACGAGAAACAACAATCAGTAATCCACTCAATGACAATGCTAAACCAAGCAAAGCGATCTCACGCACCATCCCAATCCTGGGGTTCCATGTCAGGAGAGACAAGGCATTCGCCTCCTGGCTGGGATTGTTCGCCGAGCTTTGTTTTGATGAATATAAGGGATCATCTTGTCCTTTAGGAGTGGTGAGGAAAAAATGTACGTCATCAAATTTGAAAACCAGCTTCGGTTCAAACGTATCATTAATTTGATTCCCCGCAGCGTTGGCGGTCATGGCAACTTGTGTGATGATTTCCAACGTATAAGTATTTGCTCGTAATCCCGTTTCCTGTTCAAGCGTATTCACCAGAGATATGACCTGACACAGATCCAAGGTAGATAGGTTGAAAAATGAATTGCCACTAAATGCTGATTGCTGATCTAGCGGGATTGTACGCTGCCAGCCACTCTGTTCATCCATTACACGGGCGATGAGCTGATGGTTACCTGAAATTCCCTGTAGCTGGTTACCCAGCACATTATAGGTAAAGCCTATATTAAGGAAGCAAGTTAATCTGGGAAAAACAGGTTCGCCAGAACGAACCATTTCTGTATCATAGATTACAGGAGTTCCTGTGGCTGAATAGGAAAAGTGGCTATCCTGCTGATATTGAATCTTATCCGCGGGATGGGTGAGCGGACGGATGAAAGCAAAAACACTCAGACTCAAAAAAAATAAGGTGGAAAATCCGAACAAATAGAGACCACCTTGGAGCATCCCACCAAAATTTCCAGAAGATTTACTCCTTGCTTTTCTTTGTCGTTTTGGTTTTATCATGATGCTTGCCATAAGAATACCTCCGAGTAAACCTGTTGTGAGACCCATGTTGAGGGGTAAACGCAACCATTCCATAGCTTTACCAAGTTTTGGTATATGGATCCATAATTTGCCAATGAGTTCCTCACGGATCGGGTGGTATGTGTCAATCCATGAATTGTTATCGCCTTTGAATACATAGTGATCCTGCTCTGTCGCGATAATACGGTGAATAACGAATGCCTTCAATTCGGCATTCCGATACGTAACAATATCGCCCACCCTATATGTCGATGCGGCTCGCACAATTACCAGGTCACCCCGATGAAAGTCTGGCTCCATGCTGTTCCCATTCACGACTACATAAGAAGCCTGCCCTCCCACCATCGTGGGCGCGAAAGCAATCCAAATTGCTGCCAAACCGGCAAATAACACGAAGTTGATCACAGTGGATAAAGGCGAAGATTTTCTCATGAGATTAAAATAGACTGTAGCCAGGACTTATTAAGTAGTTCATTTAACGATACTTGATGTTTGGATTTATGAAAGATGAGGCCTGCCAAAGCCAGGCCTCATCTTTAGGTTGAGCTAAGGTGTATTATGTTGTTAATTAGTTGCTCGATGCCGCAACGTTCAGGTTTTTGATAGCAGATGTGAGGAGAGTGCCGGTGGGAGTGCAAGTCACGTGAAGAGTAGATACTGTGCAAGGGGCCCAATCCCAGTCTGTATCGCCGGTAACGGCAGTAGCATC
>DATFQC010000040.1:0-5162 GCA_035264425.1 Anaerolineales bacterium | reverse complement strand
TGTAAGTCACGCGATCGATCTTCACCAGCGGAGTAACTCTATTGCCGTCGGATTCAGCCATACATTGTTGTCCTTATCTCTCAACGATTCGATAGCCACATGGCCCACTTGGATTCCCCTTCAACTCCTGTGCCGGAGTGGCCTCCTTCCCTCACCCTGAGCACACAACTTTGCTTCATGTCGTTCACACACAAACTGTGCGGCATTGCATTCTGGACCAGGATAAAGAGCAGGTTTAAGAAGGACTGCACGAACCTGATTTTAGAACTTCATTGAGGTCAGGTTTTGGAGGTCACTGTGAACACGCCATACAGCCGCTACGGCACTATTCGTCAGCAAGATATTCAGGCTTGCAATATCGCCCGTTCTGCTATCGCCAACTCACTCGCACTTGAGGCACAACGGACGGCGGTTCTCGTCTCTGCAATCATTAGGCAGATAACGGGAAATATCCTTGCTCCCAAGCCTATTGAAGACCTCTGGAGAGACATTCAGAACGATGCCTCCCTGCGTCAGCTTCGAAGCACCACCGATGCCAATGTTGATGACTTTAACCAGTTCGCCGGATGGGTTGCAGGAGCACGCAGACACCTATCCTCTGATGAGAAGAAACGGCTTGAAACGGAGGTGGGCTTTCGTATCTATACCCAGCTTCATTTTGGCAACTGCAAACGACTTGCTCGACTGCATCTGAGTCCTGCCTGAACCATCCCATCACTCCTCTCCTATGCACCGGCGACAGCTTCATTTGTGATTCACCTGGGGATCACGTCTGTTGCCTCTAACTAGGACAAATTACCCTACTTCCCCCGCGCGAGTAGGACAAAATCACCTACCCATTTTTATACTCTGCACCCCGTTGCCAGCGCCAACTTTTGTCCTGACGCTAATGGAGATACCGCATCTCAGGGAATAAAGAAATGCAGCTATATATAAAGGAGACAAGATTGTGCCCTTGCTGCGCCTATCGCCGTTATAACCCCTTCTCGTTTCAAGTATTTACACGTCTACATTGTTGACCGGCGTCTGTTTTCGCTGAAACTTCGCCACTAACCCATCTGAATTCAGTGTTTAGGTCAAGAACATGCCCGTTCCCCTGACGCTATTGACTCCTTTCGATTTCGTAACCTCTAACGACTCCCTCGTGAGTTAGGTATCTCCCTTCCCTCTCACAGTTACGAGGACTTCAGAGGTATTTTACGGTCAACAATCCTCCCATCCTGCGTATCTACAATGGTTTGCCCGTTGACGAATATCGTTATTCTGTCAACATTTATGCTAACTCTCTCCAGGCACAACACTTGCCCGTCAACCACCCAATTCCCCTGAAGCAACAGGGGAATGATCACGAAGAGAGGTCAAGCATGTCGTCAAAAGATTCCGGCGAACGTCGACGCCGACGCACTGGCGTAAGCCGTAAAAAGCAGCTCTCGAAACATTGCACCAGCGCCAGACTCTGGCTCGCCGATGAGCAGGTTTTGCAGGAAATTGTCACGAGAAAAAAGACGAGTCCTGGTCAGCTTTTGCGTGACATCGTCCACCACTGGGCCATAACCATGCGAGTCTCGGGTCAAGCCCGGGAAACCACGGATGCCGCTGGTCCAATCCAAAAGCTCCATCGGCAGATCATTACCGAAGAGATGGCACCTCTCCGCGAGACTCTTTCGACCATTCTAGGCCTCCTGAGTGACGAACTTTCGAGCCGGGTGTCAGCGAACGCTAACACCCCCGATTCAACCCTGCTTCTCCTAATCGAAAAACTCACTGAAGAATTGAATGCCACCAAGGAAGAACTCCGACTGCTCCGCGCCTTCGCAATCGCGCAACACAGGCTCTCTGGACAATCTTTTGCGACCGTCTGGACCGCACTCAAATTCCTACAACACTACCTCGTTGTACCAACACTCCAGCGAGACGCGGCAAGCGCTAAAAACGCTCAACAAATCGTTACCACCGAAAGCGACAACCTCCGCCGCGAAGCACTAGACCTCATTGAACAAATGAAAGCCGAATTCGGATACCCTGAACCCTACGAGCCCGTTCTCATTGTTCCCTAGCACAAATCTGACCTTGGCACAGAACTTGTCACCAACAACGCATCGGCCCTTGCGGCCCACTGTGACTGTTTATGGGAAAAGTCATTGTAGCCATCAAACCAGTAAGTACTTCCGGAGGCGCCAGCGGCGTTACTCGCTACATTGCCGAGTCCAAACGTAATCCTGAAAAGGAAGGATTAGCAGAGAAAGAACCGCGCCCACTTTTCTCCGCAACTGAAGACCGTCTCACCTATCTCGAAGCAAACGAAATCCTGGCCCAACCCACCGGCGCCCTCGCTGAAAAAGAAGACGTCATTCACATTGTCATCTCACCTGAGAAAGGACAGTTTGAACAACTCGGAGAGACGCTCGAAGAACGCCGCGAAGCATTCAAAGAAATCATCCGTGAAGCTGCCCAGGAAATTGAAAAAGAAGTTGAGTTTGTCGAGCTAAGTTGGATTGCCGGCATTCACCTCAATACCGACATCCCTCACGCGCATTTAGCCCTTAGTCGCGACGGTTGGGATCGCAGCACAGAGCGCGCAAAACATATAGAACATCTTCCACGCACTCTCCTGCCTCATAACGTCCGAAACGAGGATAACCAAAAGATATTTGTTCCGGGAAAGATTGCTCAGGCTGTTAGTGACGGTATCGAGAAGCAACGAAAACTCGTGCTGAAAAAAGCCATCGAAAAAGAATTGATGCCCACTCAAGAATCTTTTTCGCAGTCAACCGATCGCCAGCCCCTTGCTCGAGAGAACACTACAACGCCTCAATCTGTAACCGCCGACACAGATCACCCGCAAGTACTTATGCGGGAACCAGCTCACTTGGATCTGCAAAATTCCGAAGCCCAGGTGTTTCCTCAAAACGCTCAAAGCCGTGAGGTCGAAACGATTACTTATGATCTCATTTCCGACGAAAGCCACGACCTGACTCCACCACCTGTACCACCCGAGCAAGCGCACTCTTCAACGGATCACAGTCTGCGTGAAACAACTCCTTTTCCATCAGACAATCACCTGCAGACGATTCCCAATCCACACGAGCTCTCTGCTGCGCAAAACGAGGAACTCATCAAGCCCTCAAACGTGACTGAACCTGTTTGGCGAGACCGCTATATCCTCGGCCGCTCCATGGTTGCCCGCGGTGAAATTGAGCACCTCGAGAGCGACCTTAAAAGTACCCGCGAGCATGGAGATAAACGCAGGTTCCGAGTCTTTGACGCTACCCATGGTCACACTCGTCCGATCTCAGCATTCGATATCCAACGCCGTGCGGACGCCGCTGCCGGCGCCGCCGTTCGTCAGGCCCAGACCGCAGACCCAGACCAACGGCATCAGCTACGCCAGAAACGCTACGACATGGAGATTGAACGCCACGAAAAAGGAATCAACGATCACCGAATCATCGTCGCCAAAACTCTCCACAAAATAGAAACGAACCTCGAAGCAGCCCATCGGCAACACAACCAACTACGACCCGAAGTTCAGAGAATTCAACTCCATTACAAACACAACCAGCAGCCGCTGCCGGTCCCATTGCTACGGCCCAGTGAACTCACCAAACTTCAGGACCAGGCGATTGCTGCTCGCAACCCTTCACGTGTACATACTCTGGAAACTATCCGAGAAAATTTAGCAACCGAACGCGGCGACCCGACTCGTTCAGATCAGGAAATCGCCCGCCTCGACGGCCAGCTCCTCGTCGCTCGTTGCGAACAGGCCGCCCGCAATGAGCGCGCTCTCCAGTTTGAACGCACTCGCCACCAAACTCGCTGGGAAATCGGCGGCCACAAATACTCACTCACAGACCTGGATCGGCGCATCAGTGAACAGGAAAACCGCTCGCAAATCTTTGGCACTCCGTTGAAAGTGTCAACGCTGCATCTGCGCCCATCCAGCCGTCGACAAGCGCGCCTTCAAGTCGCCCAATTGAAAGACGTTCGCGAACAGGTTGTTACGCTAATAGCAGAACGAAAACAGGAGTTGCATGCCGCCACCAAAGAAGCAGGCCGAATGACTGGCGTCCTTGCCGAGATCCACGTTAAGGAACAAGACCGGCAGCTTATCCGTAACAGCCAACGTCAGGAAAAAATTCTTACCAGATCTGAACTTAACCAACTTATTGATCACAGCAATGTCCTGGCTGAACCAGCCATGCTCAAACAAGCTTTTCTACTCGAAACGCGCTTCGAAGAACGCCTTGCACCTTCAAAACAACCTACAGCCACAGAGCGCACCGCACGCGCGGCTGGACGCGAAGTTCTTATGGAGATTTCCTTGCGACAGGCCACTGAAAGGCTCGAGCATTTTAAGGAGCAAAAGCAGTTTATTCCCGTCGCAATCAAAGACCGTCAAGGCAACGAACAAACAGCCCGCCTCTTCGATTTCCGTCATCACCATCACCCGTTAGTCTGGCTCGCGCAACGCATTACCGAATCAAAGGATCAACGCCATCTCAGGCGTGAAACCAATAAAGCAATCGAAACCGAACATGCCCGACTTAAAGAGGATCTCGTCAAAACTACCGAATGCCATCAACTAACAAAAGGTCTTGCCGACTACCATCGTGAAGAGCTGTTAACCCTCAACCAACCTTTGCCCGACGCTGCCTTTACGCCAAAACAAATTATCCAGCTCGAAATTTATGCGACCCGTCACCATGACCCCTCAGAACGTCAAAGAGTTGAAACCATCATTACCCGCGCCGAACTCGCCGCGCAAACCCATTCAAAGCAAACCCAACCCCAGCACGAAATGCAAATACCTCCTGGTGAGCATCTGCGTCGCGCAGACCAGCAGCAGATACACGAAGCAAGGAATCACAACCTCTCCGGGACCAGACCGGATGGCGTTCTCGCTGAGAAAGTTGGCCCGTCGTCAGGTCCACATTCGCCACAACACGAACAGCTCCCGATCGCAAACCCACAAGTCACGCCAGCCGATCCCACAAAAGAAACTCCGGACCTCGACCTGATCCTCTAATCCAATCCTCACCAGAACCACTGTCACTATTCAAGAGCGGGTGTTTACGATCTCTAACACATTGACCACACGTCAAAATGCGTCCTCGACTGCCAAAATCTGTCACTACTCATAAAATCCTCTCCTACACCCCCAT
>DATFQC010000039.1:0-5212 GCA_035264425.1 Anaerolineales bacterium | reverse complement strand
AATGCTATCCAGTATACGCCGCAGGGAGGCGACGTTTTTTTGAGCCTTGAGAAGATTGGAGAACAGGCACGCATCGTTTGTCGGGACACAGGGCCGGGCATCCCGGCTGAAGATCTGCCTCACATCTTTGAGCGTTTCTATCGTGCCGAGAAATCACGTACGCGCAGAGAGACCACAGGTTTTGGCCTGGGTCTCTCCATCGCGAATTGGATTGTTGAACGTCACGGGGGCAGGATCGAAGTTAACTCACAAGAGGGCAAAGGGACAACGTTTGCGATCTGGCTGCCACTCTATAAGAATGGCAAGTAAGCGCTAACAATCACTGAATCCCCAGCCTTTGCGCGGCTTGTCTGCAAAGACTGACTCCAAATTTTTGATACCATTCCGTTAGCATGGCACTTGACGTTGCGCCGTTGTGTGCGTCTTCATAGATGGGCGCGCCATAATATACATAGCGCTTTGTTTCTGATGGCCATAGAAATTCCGCGCGGGCGATGACACCGACTCCGCCATTATAGCCAGCCATGGCGGAACGTGCATCTCCATTGGCCGTCGAAAGGGAGCGTGAAAGATAATTTACGCCGCGCAGAGCATTTGTCTCCGGATCATAAGGATTTTCGCCAAAGTGGAAATGGAACGGCATAACCTGGAACAATCCCATGGCTCCGGAACGCGAAGTGGCACGCGGATCGCCACAGGATTCGATCTGCATAATCACGGCAACCAGGTTTGGATCCAAAGATGAGGCATTCGCCCAGCGAACAATATCGTTTCCCCAGTGCTGGACTTCATTGGTAAAGATGGGGGAGAGTCCGCTGGAAGAAATCGAGTTATCGGAAGCGAATGACCAAATTGGAGTGACTGCTGCAGGAGCTTGACTGGGCAGCACATTGTTAATGGGGGGCGCGGCGGTTTGAAGTAGCATAGTTGAATCATTCATTGGCAATGCCTTCGGTGTTAGCGGTGATTTAAGCGCCACAAATGCCACCAAGCCTGCAATGAGTAGGGCTGCAAGCGGTGGAAGGACATAAATAGACAAACAGCCGCTACCAGTTTCAGAGGCCGCGGCTGTTTGCCAATCGTCTTGAGTTAGGGAGCGAGCACGGGGCATAGTAGGGTTCCTCATTCTTGATTAGGGACCCGAGCTCGAAAAGAGTTCGGATATTAAGTTGTATTTTTGGCGATCAAAACAGTAAGAAAAAGCGTTCCTTTGAAATTTACGCGTCGTAAGATCGATCGTTTGTGCGTTCAGGGTTGTTTTGGTTTTGGCCATGAATGTTGTGATAAGTAGGTTCCTGTCGTACGAAAGAGGATTGTTGAGGGTTATTCGTCTTGGGTGCAGGCCGGAATGTCGCGGAGTTACTTTGCGAACTTTGAGCACTCTGACTTTGTACCGGTCTGTTCAAGGTTGAAGCCGGACGAATCATGGGTTGTGATTGTGTGGGTCGATAGGATTGCTCTTGGACCGGGCGTGGAGCGTTGTTATATGAGCGGCGCGCAGCATCGGTAGTGAAGAGGCGATCGCCGGCAAGGGAGAAGGTACCGATGATCAACACGCGAATCAGCAGGATCATGGCGGCCACAAAAATAGGTACGATTTTCGTCATCGTGGCTGTGCTGACCACCGCGCCACCTGAGGCGCTGGCATGGCTGACTATCGCCACGGAGACACCCCACCAGGTGAGGATGGCATTGAAAGCCGCGGCCAAAAACCACGCGCCAAAGAGATAATAAACTTCCTTGGGCTCATCTGCGCCTTGTTCAGGCGTGAAGATGCGGGCGATACCGGCAAAGTCAATGCCACAAAAAGCGACTGCCAGGATACTTGCCCAGCGCATTCCTGCAAATGTCAGGTCGCCCAGCACATCTCTCAGCGCGAATTGTGTTGTACTGAAGTTGAAGATCTCGAATGCAAGCAAGGCACCGATGATCATCATGCCCCAGGCCGCGCCTCGATTGAAGCGACGTCCGCGAAACAAATCACGGAACAAAGAAGCAAGTCCATCCCCGGTATTTCTACGGTATGCAGTCATCACGACCTCCTTTGTCGAATAAAAGGACAACTCGGTCGATTATAGAACACTTGTTCTAAACCGTCAAGGCTTAGGGCCGAACTTTGTTATTTAAAGTGTTTTTTCATCGGCTTGAAATAAAAATCTTCCCAACCTTGCCGATACGAATCAACCTGATTTTCAGGCACATCTGTGTGAATGAGGGTGATCCTGGTTTCCCCATCGAACTTTTCAAGCAAGACTTCCACATGTGAATCGAGCGCATCCTCGGGAAACTCAGAGGTCCGCCAGGCTTGAAGGATGCGCTGATTCGGTGTCAGTTCAAGGGTCGTGCCGAAGATGTATCCATCCCAGGCACTGAACTTACCTCCTACGTTGCCATCCACCTGTGCAGGACTGCCAGTCATCGAGGTGTGACCTTCACTGCTCAACCAGGCCTCATAGATCTCGGTTGGCTCTGCCTGGATGGTTTCTGAGAGCGTAAATGCATTATTCATTCATGCCAGCCTTTGTTTTTCAGAGACACGCAACGCTTGAGCAATCTGTGCGGCCAGGCGAGCGTTGTTCAGCAACAGAGATAAATTCGCAGCCATGGATTTCCCTTGGGTCAACTCGTTGATCCGCTGCAGGAGGAACGGAGTCAATTCCTTCCCGTGGATTTTCTTCTCCCGCGCTTCCTTGGAGGCCTTCTCGATGATCGGCTCCATCTCGACTTTTGGAATTGCATTTCCGAGGGGGATAGGATTCGTCACAAGGACCGCGCTTTGCAGCCCCGTGTGCCAATGAGCTTTTGCAAACTCGGCAATTTCCTGAGGGGTATTGAGTTTAACACTGGTGTCGAGTCCGCTCTCGCGCGAATAGAAAGCCGGGAATTCATCCGTGCCATAGCCGACAACGGGTACACTCATGGTTTCGAGATATTCAAGGGTCGCGGGGAGATCAAGGATTGCTTTTGCACCGGCGCAAACCACGATCATTGGGATGGTTGCCAGCGCCTGTAGGTCTGCCGAAATATCAAAACTCGACTCGCGGTGCACACCGCCGATCCCTCCTGTGGCAAAGACCTGGATGCTGGCATATTTGCAGGCAAGCATTGTTCCAGCCACAGTCGTACCCCCAGATGCCCTTTGACTGATGACTGTCGCAAAATCACGCGGCCCCACCTTGTAGACTTCCTCCTCGTTTGCGAGCCTATCTAACTCAGCTTCACTCAAACCAATGTGAAGGCTGCCATCTAAAAACCCAACTGTAGCGGGTGTGGCACCTTCCTCACGGACAGCGGCTTCCATATCATGCGCCAATTGCAAATTTTGTGGACGCGGCAATCCGTGGGTCAGGACGGTCGACTCGAGCGCAACGATGGGTGATAATCTTTGTCTTCCCGCCATCACCTCGCTGGAATTGATCAATTCAATTTTCAGTGACATAAGTATTTGTTTCTTATCTTTTCCCTGCCCAGTGAACCGTTTGATTATCGATGTGTTTAATCGCATCTTCAATTTTTTGTGGGACAGCTTCGTTTTTGACTTTCATGAATTCTACGGCTTCAAGCAATTGCTTGCGATACTCCTGCAGGATCGTCCGCATCGCTGCGAGATTATCTGCGTCGCTGAGGTCGTAAGTAGAGGCCGATGCTGTTGTGTCACTAATGGCTTTGGCCAAATTCATGAGAACCATATCCTGTGCATTTTCCCCAAGTTCCTCTTCGCTAAGGATTTTGTCCTTGGCGGATGTTTGAACAGTAGGTGGTTTTGGCTCTGATTTTCTGGATGATTTTCTTGGGTATTTTGCTGAATACAAAATCTCGTCATAGACATCAATCGGCACGGCACGGATCAAGGTCTGGTACTTATCAATAATCGCTTGCTCTTCAATTTTATCTAGGATAACTTTGCTTTCCTGCTTTGCATTATCCTGGCTCATCTTCCAGGCTTCCAAATGCTTTTCCGGAACAAGTTCAATTGGAGTTTTCCAGGTGCCCACGCCGATCCAATGTAATTCCACGCCACTGTTATGCGATCTCCTGGTAAATTCCTCCGCGAATTGAGTGAACAAATTGGTGATTTTATAACGCGACTGGAACTCTAGTGGGCGCTTGAGTTTTTTTGATTCGAGACCATCCTGTTCGGATTGCGTTAATTTCTGAACATCCTCAACGATTTTTTCCTCCCTTTGTTTTAACTTTTCAAATTCGGGCATTCCTGTCGTGGCCAGGTATTCACTTAAGTTATGCTCACTCATAAATCCGCTCAACTGGCTGCGGATGAGACCAATCATATTGTTCACCCAGGAAAATACGTATGTGGATGGGTTGGCAAGTTCAGGAGTAACGCGTGAAACGGACTTATAGATGATCTGTTCAATGGCTTCCTTGCTGAAAGGATAGGGAGATTCCGCGGATGATTTTGGCGATTCACCTCGATAGACGCTAAACATCATCCGCACATCCGTCGCGGAAATGGGAATGCCATCCCGGCTTCTGCTTTTTACAGACTGTGACCTGGAATCCTGATCGCGCAGATCCACATATTGATCGCGGATGTCAATCGCCTGCCGAAACCGTTCGAAGCCATCCAGAGTGGCTCTGCCAGCTGGTTCCTTTCCGGTAGGACCAATAATATGAGGAGTTCCATCTGGTTTTTCGAACAGGGCAACGGAGTCGAGGTCAACAATAACTTTCCCCGGACCTCCGATCAAATAATTAGGTGATTCGCGATGAATGTCAGCAATGTCTCCTTGAGTAACCCGGATCGTTTCATCGCTGCCAGAAAGAGCAACCTCCCAGATAAAGCTTCTGGCAACAGAGATGTGTTCCAGCTCAAAGACATCCGCCAGGTAGAGCGCCGCACACTGGACCGCTATAAAAAATGGTGCCAGGAAAATCGGAAGATATTGAAATATGCGAGGATCGGTAAATATCTGAACGACAAAGGCAAGAAAATTTGTGAACGGATTGCCAACGTAAGTGGCAGCATAACCAGGGTTGAAAGAGTACCAAAAAATATCCCGAACAAATTTCGCCCACAAAGCCAATGGGTAGTACTGCAAGCTGATCAGAAATCCGCTTACGAAAAATAACACTAATAAATAGCGCATGCGCCGGGCGGCTTTGGCAGGCCGGAGATCGAATATTCGGTTGAGGAACGCGTCGATCAGCCTCGCAAATAACTCACCGAAAAGTCGCTGCTCCTTTTGGAGCG
>DATFQC010000038.1:0-4902 GCA_035264425.1 Anaerolineales bacterium | reverse complement strand
GCATCACATGAATCGTACAAACGCTGGGCAGATGTAAAAACCTGGCTGAGATATTCCCTAAAATGTTGGCAAATTCCAACTGAGTATGCACAAGGTCAATATCATTGCCTTTGAGATACCTAATCAGGCGCGGTAACGCATTCCAATCACGCAGATGTTCGATGTCCAGGCAATTGACCGGGATGCCGAGGGCGCGAATCTCATCCGCCATGGGGCTGCCATCCTTGGATTGCAGCGCGCAAACATGAGCCTCAAAGTTTGTATGGCTCAAGTGCTTCAGGATTGGCACCATGAGTCGTTCAGCACCTCCCATGCTCAAGCCATCAATTACATAAGCGATTTTATAGTTGCGTGCCTGGTTTGCTGGTTTGTTCAATTGAATCACTTATTCCAAGGCTGTCTTCATTTGACCAATTTATTAATTCTGCAAAAAGAGATCGCCACACTATGTCGTCCGGGTGACTATAACCAAATTCAAGCGCCGATCGAACTGCCTTCTCCACACAACACATCATCATGCCGTATTTTTGCGGAAGCAATACGTAATACTCAGGTACTCCATATGCGAACAAATACTCAGGAATAATATCTTTTCGCCATTCATTCAACAAACGAAAGGCATCCTTGGCGTGTTGCTCGATTGTCTCGTTCTCAGTTGCAGCCAGGGCACCTGCCAGCAGAAAGAAATAAACGTCCATGCTAACGTCTACCGACCAACGCGCAAACTGCCAATCGACGAACATCAGACTTTTCCGCTTTTTGTCACGGATCATATTTCCATGCCAAAAATCGCCCTGAATTAAGACCTTGTGTTCTGCTAATTTTGTACAAATATTAACTTTTTCAACCAGTGTCATTAAAGCATGCTCTTCTTCACCGCTGATCTTAAACAAATCTCTAAACTTCTCTGCTTTTTCAAGGAAGCGCAAAGTTTTAGATTCAACCTTCTCAATTGGCCGTTCGGTTAGCCGATTGAGATTTCGCAATGAGTGCGCTGCCTCTTTTGCCAAAGCCAATACCTGTTTGCTATCCGTCCAGAATGACTTTGGTGAGAGCCGGGCCAAACTCTCGCCGGAGGCATAGGAGATAACTAAAACTGGTCTTTCTTGTAAAGTCGTCATAGCATACGGTTTCGGAACATAAGATTCTGCATCCTCACCGATACAATTCCACAACTCCGCCAAATGCTCATATTCTGCTTTTAGCATCCAACCATTTTCGATCAAGCGCGAAACTTTCGCAACTAGCACGGGATCGGATTTGTTCGCTTCAAAGCCGAAGAATATGACGTTATCATGAAAATCAGCATCTCCATTGGAGAGGATCGTCCAGTGCAGGGGTGCCGAAAAAAGCTCTTTTTTTCCCTCTCTGAGCGACAGAGCCAAGCTTGAAAGGTCATTCACAAATGAGGTTAGCATAATTCAACCAGTCGCGCCAATAAAATAACAGGGCAAAAAATCGGAAACGACGGTAACTCCTGTTGTGTGTGAAAGCAATGAAAGTAAGTTCACTATGACTGGTTTCCGCTTGAATCGATGCTGCATGGCAAAATGCATTGACCGATCGTTCAAATCAAAGATATATTCAGGGATACTCAGGTTTGAAATTACACCAAATACCTTAATCGTCTTGAAACCCGCTTTCTGCAGTTGAGACGTAACACGACGGGGTGTTGAAGAATGATATTTCGCTTGAGTGTGGGAGCGATAATTCCAGGAGTTGTGGAATCCCACCAATAAATTGCAATTGTCACCCATTAATTTCCGCAGGGAGCGAAAAAACTCAATTTGATCTGACCGCTCCTTCCCCACCCATCGTACGGGCAATCCAAATGGAAGCACAAAAGAGGCAGACTCTTTTTTTTCTTTTTGCTCTACATCCAGGAAGGAGAGTTGATTCGAATCGGGGATTCCAACCTGCTGGAGGGTCTGACTAAAATCAGAATCATCCTCAAAAAAAACAAAAGTTTTATCTGGATGCGAGACCGGCAACAAAAATCGCCAATCAAGGCTATAGTTGAAAACCCGCGGCTGAGATCGGTGGGTGCGCTGTTGACCTGATTGCATAGTTTAATCAATGACTGGGCCGATCCAATCCAGATCAGTCAGACTATAACCAAAACATCTTATCCGTTCTTCGTAACGTTTGATCAGCATCCGATTCACTGATCCTGAAAAAAAACCAGCAAGTTTCTGGTTCCAGATTTTGAAATACTTCTTGTTCACATCCGATAAGATTTTTTGGCTGACAGAGAAATCGCTCAACCCAAGAAAATGATACATGGTATTGACCCACATCTCCGGCTCCGCCACAAATTCTTCATACTTCACAACGAATGAATTCTTGAGCTGCTTTTGGTCCGCCTTGAAGATTTCATTACAGATCAACCAATGCTCTAGGATGCGAGGAAAGCCCCGCCAGTTAATTTTATATTTGCGATACCATCTTTGCGTGGCATAAGAGACTGCCAGAGGATGACGCAGCATAACAATAAAATAAGAATTGGGGAACATCGCCTGCAGATATCGAGTGCGAATAAGATTGGGAGGTGATTTTTCAAGCAAATACACCTTGCTCAAATCCCAATACTGACCCCATTCAGAGAATAATTGCTGCCGATTTGAATCGGAAACAAGTGGGGATGATTCGGTAAGGTGAGCTTCAGGATTAAAACCGAAGGCACCGGCCCCACCATAACGACCAGAGGGCGGATACACGGTTTGGAGGTGCATTCCTTCATCCTCCGGAGATGCCGTGCCCTGGAATCCACTCACCTGCGGGTGGTCACGCAACGAACGAAACAACACTGAGGTTCCACTCCGGTGAAGTCCACAGACAAAAATGTAACGGTGATCCGATATGTTCGTGTAATCCATTTTAGGCCGACGCTTTTGAAACCCTAACCATCCGAAGAATGCGCATTAAGTTTTCTCTTTCAATCCACCACAAAACGCCTAGATAGCTGAGCGCCCCCGCCAGGGTGATGAGGATCAGTTGTAAGAATGGATTCAGCCCCACAGTTGCAATTGAAACACCAAAGGTGATGGGCGCCATCACCAGCGCTGCCTGCAACGATGATTGGAATTCAGCAAATATTTCCAGCAGTGTGACATTTACAAACCGAGTGGCCAATCCCAGGCTGATGACGCGGCGAATCAGGATGGCGACCAAATGTCCAATTGCAACTCCGATGATTCCAAACCTGGCTCCGATGAGCAAGGCAGGAATGATAATGACCAGCGTCAAAATGGAAAGCCGCAGCAAAATATCCGGGCGTCCAATTGCCTTGTAGAAACCACCCACATGATATCCAAGCGAATACACCCAGGCATAGACCGCAAGCACGCGCAACACCGGGATTGCATCCAGCCATTGATCGCCAAAAACCACTCGAACAATGGGATCAGCCGCGATCAACAGGCCCAGACAGATGGGCACGGCAATCAATTCCACATAGCGTACAGATGCTAAAAACCCGCGTCGGAGTTCATTCGGTTGATCCTGGATGGTTGAAAACGCTGGAAAAACTACCCCACCCATTACCCATAGATTACCAATTAACAACATTTCTGGAAGCCGATATGCGAGTGTATAAATGCTCAATGGAACCAAGCCAAAGATTCTGCCAACGATCACAGTCAATATTGTCTGTGATTTCATTGATGATATCAATCGCGGTTACAGATATACCAAACTTCATTAATCCCCGGGCAATTTTTCGGTCCAGAGTGAGACTTGGTCGCCAGGGCAAGACAATCCAAACGAGAACAACGGATGCGATGGCACCCGCGATCTGCCCATAAACTAATGACCAAACACCATAGCCTAAGTAAGCCATACTAATCGAAACCGCACCTTTTATGAGAGGGCTTCCCAGGTCCGGAATCAATTTGCGGCGATAATCCAGATCACGGACCAGCCAATTGCTATGTACAGATCCCAGGGCGTTGATTATGAAGGAAACTCCCATCCAGCGTAAAACAGAGGTGATATGTGGATCTCTGAAATATATAGCAATTAAGGGAGCTAGAGGGATAATGATCGCAGACAGGATAAGCCCCATAATGACGTTAATTGTGAATACAGTGTTCGCTGCTTCTTTCACATCTCCCTTACGTTGCACAAGCGCCACCCCGAGTCCCAGGTCCTTCAAGACCGAAAGGTAATTGATCGCGACTACAGCAATCGCTACCAAACCAAAATCACTCTTTGCGAGCAAGCGGGCAAGAATCGATGTGGTAATTAGAACAACAAACTTTCCCAAAAAATACGAGGAAAAATTCCAAATGAAACCCCAGGCTGTTTTTTGGGCAATTTGGTGATTGGTATGCTCACTCGAGGCAGAAGAATTAATCAATGTTGAATCTCAATGGATGAGCTTCTTTTGGAATTGTTCAAGAGATTATCAGTGATCTGAATGCCTGCCAAAGCCATTGCCACCAAAATCCAGAAGTAACGAATATAAGCATTATGCAAGAAAATACTGGTCAACAGATAGGATATTATCGCCAACCGAATGGCGCTTATCCAGGGCAACCAATCATGAAGTTGTGGAGTTAATTCAATGGCTCGGCAAGCTTTGTTCAGTGCTTGAATTAAGAAAAATACCATCGCAAAAAATACAATGGTGCCAAAAATTCCCGTTTCAGCCAATAACTGGACATAAAGGGAATGAGGATCGCGTGCTTCGGCTCTGAATTCGATACCAATCAACTGGGCATAGTGCTGATAGTTTAAAGGATAATTTCCCGCTCCCACTCCCAAAATCGGATGGGAGGCAAACATCGTTAAGCCCGTCAACATCTCACTCGTACGTCCTCGAAATGAAGTATCCTGATAGATGCCGTTCTGCGCGGTGAAGGCGGACAAAGTAATAAAGCGATCACGGTATGTTGCTGGGAG
>DATFQC010000037.1:0-9689 GCA_035264425.1 Anaerolineales bacterium | reverse complement strand
TGTAGAATCGATCAAAGCGTTTGCCGGCGAAGATATAGAAGTTGCGAAGTATTATCCTGAAGACAAAGATTTTCTGCTCGAATTCGAACCGACCGTTATTCATTATGAAGTCGTTGGACAATCATTAACATAGCTCTATGTTATTTGATTTCAATGAAGGAAGCCAGCTCATGGACTTTGATACTTCTGTTAAGTTGAACATTTATGAAATGATGGCTCGTACAACCAGGATGCCAACCTCGATTGATGTAGCCCTGGGAATGGGTAGTTCTATGGCTGACGTAGAACAAGCCTTTCAAAGGTTATATGAGAAGCGACTGCTGGTATTGGAGCCTGGCAGTTCCTCACACATACGCATGGCCCCTCCCTTTTCAGGAATCGAGACTCAGCATCGAGTGAAGATTGAAGACAAAGTCTATTTTGCGAATTGCGCCTGGGATGCCTTTGGCATTGCCGCGGCGTTGAAGCGCGACGCGGATATTAAATCGAATTGTCCAGATTGTGGCGAACCTCTGATATTTCGTATCCGCACTGGAAAACCCTTGCCACAGGAATGTGTAATCCATTTTGCAGTCCCTGCGGCCCAATGGTGGAATGACATTGTTTACACCTGACAAACTATGCTTTTCTTCCGGTCGGAAGAACATGTGGATCAGTGGTGCAAAATGAATGGAGTAACGAAGCGGCCTCTGGTCTCATTGGACCAGTTATGGCAACTGGCAGTGACCTGGTATGGAAATCGCCTCACTATTGAATCACGTCGCCCGGGTCCGGACGAAATGGTTGAAATTTTTGCTGGAATGGGTCTGCAGGGTTCGTTCTGGGATCCCAGGTCAGATCAATGGGCATCGGCTACATAGCTTATTGATGTGGCTTTACATCCTTCAAGGGATTGGTTACGGATTCGCGGCAGGTGTTCAGCCCGGTCCGCTTCAAACGTATATCATCTCTCAAACGTTGACCAAAGGCTGGAGGCGCTCTCTCCCGGCCGCCTTCGCTCCACTGATCAGCGATGGCCCGATCATCGCGATTTGCCTGCTTGTGCTGAGTCAGGTTCCTTTATGGCTGCAACGGTTTCTGTATATTGCTGGGGGGATATTTGTTCTGTATCTCGCTTATGACGCGTATCAAACCTGGAAAAATTTCGATCCGGCTATTCCCTATGCAGAACCAGAAACTCAAAAAAGTATTTTGAAAGCTGCATTTGTAAACTTACTCAACCCAAGTCCTTACATCTTCTGGACTTTGGTCACGGGCCCCATTCTTTTGTCAGGCTGGCGCGAATCACCACTTCATGGACTCGGATTTATGGTGGGCTTTTATCTTACAATGATTCTAAGCTTAGTAATGATTATTCTTCTCTTTAGTACCGCCCGTCAATTGGGTCCAAAGATAAACCGTGTGTTATTAGGAATTTCTGCGCTGGCACTCCTTTGTTTCGGGTTATATCAGCTATGGCTAGGAATAGTCAGTTAATCCTCCAGGATTACCACCGCGACCGCCATCCCTCCCGAATGAGAAATGCTGACATGAATTTTCTCTGAGCCACTTTCCTTTATACGTTTCTCGGCCTCCCCACGAACCTTGATATAAGGTTTTCCAACTTCGTCATTCAATACTTCGATCTGGGAAAACCAGACCTCCTGCCAAATCCCTGCGCCGATGGCTTTCATAAGAGCTTCCTTCGCCGCAAATTTCCCGGCCAGATGTTCGGCTTTGTTTTTGAAACCATCCACAGCTTTCAACTCCACTGGCGTGAATACCTTTTGTTGAAACGCCTGGCTTCGAATATTTTCTTTGATCTTCTTGATTTCAGTAATATCAATACCAATGCCGAGGATCATAGTGATTTCTTTGTTCACATTACGCGGAACAGCTAATATTCTGGATACAGAATATTTCCCTGCTCTCGCAATGTTCCGTCCAAATAAGACTCTCTCAATTTCACATGCTGTATCTTTCCGTTATGAGTCTTTGGGATAGTATGCGGCTTGACCAAAACTACGCGCGCCGGGCGAATTCCTAAACGAGCGTGGATTGCCTCGACAATTTGCAATGTCAATTCATAGCCCCATTCAGAAATGTCCGGTTTTTCGCGAACCTCCACAAAAATATAAACCTGCTCGCCCTCCACACGACCACGGTCGATGCCAACCGCGACAGAAAAACGAATCCCCTGAATCGCATCCACTGTCTCTTCAATCTCCTGCGGTGCAATAGTCTCGCCTGCGTGTTTGATAATGTTTTTTCTGCGCCCCACAATATACAAATATCCATCCTCATCCATATAACCCAGGTCACCACTATGAATGTAACCATCCTGACAGAATAGAGCCGCCGTCTCTTCCGGGTTATTAAAATATCCTTTTGAATTAGCCGCGCTTTTGATGACGATCTCGCCAATTTGACTCGATGGATCATCTTTCAAAATTTTTATGTCCACCTCAGGGAACGGAGGACCGACAGAGACGAGTCCATTCGTGTCGACGCGCGGTGGTGTCTGCGGAGTCCACATGCTGACACCAACGGTCGCTTCCGCCAATCCGTAGCCTGCTACCATTACATTAACCAGTCCAAACGCTGATTCGAATCCTGTGATCGTCGCGGCACGGACGGGTTCGGCCGCATTAAGGGCGACTCGCAAACTGGAAATATCATACTCGCGCAAAGAATCCAAATGTCGAAGGCAGAGGCGATACGCAAAATCGGGAGCCGCGGTAAACGTTCCACGTGAAATGTGGATTGTCTGCAACCAGTCGCGTACACTCCGCAAATCCGCTGGCAAAAGATGTACATCTGCTGCCAGATAAAATGGGACCATGGTCATCAGGATGAGTCCCATGTCATGATAAGCGGGCAGCCAGCTCACAAAAATATCTTCCTTTGTAATCTGCATCCCGGCGATCATCTGTTGCATATTCGTGAGTAGATTGGTATGAGACAGCATCACGCCTTTGGGATTGCCTGTGCTTCCAGATGTGTATTGCAAGAAAGCAATATTGTCAGGTTGGATTTCGGGATAATCGATTCTTAGATCAGTTCGTTGTGCTTCAGAAAAAGTAAAACAAGCCAGGCCATGTGCTTCAAAGTCGCTTCTCCTCAGCGAGTATTCAGGCAATATAACAAACCTTGCTTGACATGATTTCGCAATGGCTGCAACTCGTTCGACACTTGAATCCGGAAATAGAGGCACCGCAATTCCATCTGCGCGTTGCACTCCGTAAAACGCGAAAAAGAATTCCGCTCCGTTAGGAAGCACAATGACTACGCGCTCCGTAGACCGAAGTCCCTGGTCAAGCAGGTACGAGGCGAATTGATTGGTCGCCTGCCACAATGTTTGAAAAGAAGTAGGCTGACCTAGAAAAGTGAACGCAGCCTTTTCTCCTGAGACTTGCGCGCGAAATTCGAGCACATCGATCAGCGTATGAATCTCCAACCTCTGCTCTCCAGTTTGCATGTAATGACGTTACCCTAAACGGTTCCTTACCAGTTCAAACAAATCGTTGGGCGTGAAGATTTTCGCAATTTCCGATTCCTTGATGATGATCTTATATTTCTCCTCCACCACTGCAATGATATTTGCCACGTCCGCCGATTCAGCAGATAAATCTTCCAAAAAACGATCGTGCTCGCCCACATTGCGCGTTCCCAATTGCAATCCAACAAGTTTCTTGATTTCTTCCAGCGTAACCTCAGTCATAATGCAACACCTTTGCGATTTTGGTCTTAAAAAACTCGTATAATATTATCATTATTCAACTGACCTGGAGGCGACAGTGACGGAACATCAAGGAACATTATTCCTCAAGCACACACAGATCGTCATCCACTGGACCGACGGCAGGACAGAAACAGTTCGTCTCGGCGAACGGACGCGCATCGGACGCGGCGCAACAGGCAATGAGGTCTCCGTACCCGATGTTCATCAATCGATTTCCCGTCAGCATCTGGAAATTCGCCGCGAAAAAGATGGATATCGTTTGATTGACCTGGGAAGTCGTAATGGAGTCCTGGTCAACGGCGTGTACGCCAAAGATATGTATCTAAGAGACGGCGATGAAATTCGCCTGGGTCAGGATGAAAACGGACAGGAAATCCGCATCGAATTTCAACTCGGAAGTGAAGCACTACTTTCAGAACTCTCTTTAGAAGCCCATGCGACGATCCCGCCTTCGGCAGGCCTGGCCAGTGAAGCACCTCAAAACAAGCCTCATTTCAAGATCCGCTGGCATACTGGCAAAACAAATTATTTCCCCATTCAAAAAGACAAGCTCATCATCGGGCGCGGCTTAGATGCAGACCTGCGCGTCCCTGAGACTCTGCGCTTCGTATCGGGTCACCATGCCGAAATCCTGAGTGCAGACACAGGATTTGTCATCCGTGATTTGCACAGTACCAATGGAACGCTGCTCAATAATCAACTGCTCGAGCCAGACCATTTGTATCCGCTGGGGAATGAATCGATCATCCGTCTCGGTGATGATGAATACGGCGTTTCGATCAGCTTCACCCTGATCCATCCCACTGCGCAAGCCAAAGGCATGGATGGTTTTTTGCAGTCCGCGCCGGCCACACAGATCGCACAGATCAAACATGTCTTGATTGGACGTTTGTCCACTTGTGATCTGGTCCTTGACCATCCTGAAGTGTCACGCAGACATGCCCTCATTCGCCAGGTCAATGAGCAATATTTGCTCGAAGACCTGGATAGTAGTAACGGCACCTATCTAAACGATAAACTCATCAAACAAGCTGAATTGCATGAAGGTGATTTGATCCAGATCAGTAAATTCCTTTTGCTCTTTCAGGATGGGCAACTGATCCCCTATCAAAGCAGCGGCATGCGGTTGGACGCGACCGCGCTTTCGAAGGATATCAAAACCAGGAAAGGCAAGCGGCGTATTCTCGATAACATCAATCTTTCGATTCTGCCGCGCGAATTTATCGGGTTGGTTGGTGGGAGTGGCGCTGGCAAATCCACGTTGCTCAACGCATTGATCGGAGTTCGTCGAGGTGACGGACAGGTGCAGCTGAATGGACATGATTTTTACAAGGAATACGAAAAGTTTCGTTCTCAATTAGGATACGTGCCGCAGTCCGATATTCTGCATACAAGCCTCACTGTTGAAAAGGCATTGGATTATGCAGCCCGTCTGCGACTTCCCGCCAACCTGACCCTGGAGGAACGAAAGAGTCGCATCGAAGCTGTACTTGAGACGGTCTCGATGAACAGCGACGCGATTCGCAAGACGCGCATCGCAAATCTTTCGGGCGGACAGCGTAAGCGCGTTAGCATCGCCGCCGAATTACTAGCTGACCCGAAATTGATCTACCTCGATGAAGCGACCTCAGGTCTGGATCCTGGTCTCGAAAAGAAAATGATGCACACGCTGCGCCGTATGGCAGATGAAGGACGCACGGTCATCCTCGTAACCCATGCGACAAATAACATCGTGCAAACCGATCATGTCGCGTTTCTCTCGGAGGGCAAGCTTGTTTACTTTGGTCCGTCTGAAGAAACATTGAATTTCTTTGAAGTGGAAGACTTTGCCGATATTTATGAACGCATCGACAGCAAAGGCGAGGAGTGGCGGCAAGTCTTTCAGGAAAAGAAACCAGCTCAACACAAAAAATATGTTCAGGAGCGCCAAAAAACTCTTGCAGCCACACCGAAACGCGCTTTACCAAGAGTGGGATTTGGCATCATAGATTTCTTCCGTCAATTATTTGTTCTGACCCAACGTTCTCTGAGCGTCTTGTTCAGCGACCCGATTACGCTTTTTCTGATGTTGTTGCTCTTCCCCGTTACCGCAACTTTGCAACTCGTCATTGCCAAGCCCGATATTCTGACCGGGAATTTCGCGATCCTGGCTGATCCTGTCGCCGCGGCGAAAACGATGGTGGAGAGCTACACGCCTTTCCCAGGTACGAATACTTTTGTCTTCGTGATGGGGCTGGAAGCGGTACTGACTGGACTCTTCGTACCCTCGAATGATCTGGTGAAAGAGCGTTCGATCTTCCTGCGTGAACGGATGGTCAACCTGAAAGTATGGCCTTATTTGTTGAGCAAGGCCTTCATTTACAGCATCTTTGTTATCATACAGGTTTTGCTGTATCTCATCATCATTTCTTTTGGCGTGGATATCCCTGAAAAAGGTTTGTACTTCAATGGCTACGTTGAAATATTCATTACGCTGTATTTGACGATGATGGCAGGCATTAGCTTTGGCCTCATCATTTCAGCAGTCAGCCAATCCACCGAAATGGCGATCTACATCCTCACGATGATGCTCTTTTTCCAGTTCTTTTTCGCAGGCGCGGTCTTCGATCTGCGCGGCAACAAATTCGAGCCCATGTCGTATCTTTCGACGACACGTTGGGCACTCACTGCCCTCGGCGTGACGATTGACATGAATAAGATCGCAGAAAGCACAATATTGTGCAATGACGTGCCTGAAAACCCGCTCGACCCTGGTAGCGATCTGAAAACCGTCTGCTTCAATTACCCCGAGGCGAAGGATGATTTGCGACTTGCGTACGATGATGCGGAGCTTGTGAAATCCTGGACTGTATTGATTGGGATGACGTTTCTCTTCTTAGGTGTTACCTGGTTCCTGCTGAGGCGACAGGATTTTGCTTGACTATTCCTTAGGAGTTGCAGGTCAGGCGGACAGCCTGATCTTTTACCGCTTTACGATGCGGATTTCAAAATACTCTTTATTTCCTCCACAATTGCGTTGGCTTCTTCGCGGCTCATATCTGCTTCAAGATATATAAAATCCAAGAATAGTTGATTATTGAAGATCTGTGCCTCCGCGGAAAGTTCCGGCCCAAGATCATAAGCTGATATAAAGCCGTGTAAGCCCATGACCCGGATGCTTCCATAAACCGATTGGACTGGAACAACGCCACTGTAATTCAACGCAGTGGACGCCATGCGAAACGATTTTGAGCCTGTGACCATCTTCATCAGGGGCTCAGCCAGTGAGGCAGCGACAAATTTATCGCCAGATTTTAGTGACGAATAAATCTTCTTGTGCAAACTACGGGCCAGCGACCAGAAGTCAACACCTCCCTCGACCAAAACTGTATAGCGTAGCAGGGAGATGTAGCAAGCCAGGTCTTCATCACCTAACGGGGGCTGAACGTAAGGCCGCAAACTTGCAAATGAAAACGTTCGCATGGGAACCTGTTGACCCACGTAAAGGTGTCGATTAACAGCCACCAACATGGCGGCATTAAGCGCGCTGTTAAGTGTCATACCCTCTTTGCGAGCGCGCTGAGCGATGGATTCGGTCAGCTCTTCTGGCAATTGGATGGAAAGGATATGTCCTTGTGAAGGATGACTATGCACGGAGGGAATCCGTTTGCCTCGGGTTTGTATTTGATAAACAATCTCATCGATTATTTGTTGAACAGCATACCGCATTTGATGAAGAGTCAAGGATAGCCCACGAAAGGCAGGTGGAAAATGGGTTTCCACTGGTGGCGTGGGAGGCAGTTCATAAGGGGAAACAGTTTTCTGATCCATGAACGAGGCGCACACAGTTAATAGTTCGTGCAGGAACTGGCTCACCGAGGAAGCATCCACAACGGAATGAAAGAATGACAGGATAATATCCCCGCGCTCATCCGCCTCACTATAAAGATAAGTGCAGCGGAACAGAGGCCCACTCAAGGCATCGATACGTTTGCCAAGTTCAACTTCAGTGATGTAAGCCCAGTGATCGGCATTCCAGCGCGGAAAAAAATAAAATGGGAGGGCAGGATTTATCAATTTGGCAAAACAGTAGTTTCCCTTTTCATAGAGAAGACGCGACCTAAGAAAAGGATGGCGGTTCTGCAAAATCTGCAGGGATTGCTTCAGGATATGAGGGGAAGGAGCGTTTTCAAGACGGAGAACACTGACAATGTGAAAAGGCGCGTGTTGATCGGCAATCAATAAGGCCCGCTCAAGGGTTCCGAGTTCACGCTTCAACTTCTAACGGCTCCCAAAGGATTGCAAAGGAGAATGCGATGCAGCCCCAGGCTGGTGCCATGTACAGCTTCCACATTTAAACCAGCCATGCGACAGGTATGGATAAAATCCTGATAGACCCATTCATGCATATACTCGGACTCATCGATAATGGAAGCCACAAGCGACCAGAGCGGGCTCCAGCGACGATCCACAGGTACATCCGGTTCGATGATCACGATCCGTCGGCGGGTGACGCGCCGGAGTTCCATCAGCACGCGCACTTGAACTGGAACAGGCATATGATGGAGTGCCAGAGAAATCATGGAAATCTCAAAAGAGTGATCCGCGATGGCCAGATTGGTCGCGTCCATTTCCACCCAGGCAGATGCAGTCCCCAGACTTTTGTTGACCGCACGCTTTAACATCCCGCGCGCAATATCGGTCCCAACCACTTTTGCACCCTGGGAGGCAAACACCAGCGCGAGTTCACCGGTTCCGGTACAGAGATCCAGGATTCTCTCGCCGCTACGCCATCCGCTCAAACTCATAGCTTTACGGCGGGTCCCGCGGCGTATAAATTCCATCCTATCGTAAAGATACGCATGGCGGTTGTAATGATGGAGGATGTGCCACCGATAATCTTGCTTCACTTCTAAGAGAGACATTCTTGATCGCCATTTCCTTGTACGGTGGAACGAACAGCTATATTTGATAAGAACAATGTCAGGTGTGGAAGGAAATCAGTTTTTCGTGCCTAGCAATACATCCTTGCGTTTTACGATTCACAGAAATTGATTTTTACAATTGAGTTGTTTCCGCCTCGGCTTTTTTTGCAGACCGTAGTTCATGGACTGCCCCCATGCTCTCGAAGATTTGAATCGCGCGGGCGAAGCGGTCCTTCCGCTCGACAGAGTCATCTTTGAGGGCGATTCCTAATTTAACCCGGATCAACCCCTCCTCATAGGGCATATTGAATTTCTGGGCGGCAGCCAATCCCTTGCGCCAAACCATAATGGCATTTTGAGGTTTACCTTTCAACCATTCATACCAGCCCTGATAGTAATAGGCGGGTGGCTGACCGATCGGAAAAACCTTTTGGAAAGCACGCAGGAGTTTGATGGCTTTCTCAGCAAGCAATCTATATTTATCGGCATCCAACCGCCGATTCGGATCTTTAAGCGTTTTTTCCCACAATTCAAAATAAACTTCGGCAACTGCAGCAAATCCAATATCCATGGAATAAACCGTCGGTGATATATCAGATGCCAGATCGATCACTCGGCTTGCGTACGCCAGTGCCTGTTCACTTTGACCCAAGCGTAAATGCGCCAGAGCCAGTTGACCATTGGTGTTGATTGAGGATCCAAGGTTGGGAAACTCTTCCAGGATTTGGAGAGCCTCCTCCAGCATGGGAATTGCCGTCGCTTCGTTTCCCAGCCGAATATTGTTTGCAGCAACTCCAAACAATCCCCAACCTTGTTGCAGGGGATTGTGCCTTCGGCGCGCATCCTCAAGCAGGATGTTCTGGATGTTCATCGAATATTGGATATGGCCTGAAATGAGCGCGCTCTCGGCCAGGACAACCGCGCTATCTCCCCACTGACGATAATCCCCTACCTGCTCACAAATAGCTTTGGCCTTCTCCACTCGGGCGCGGATCTCATCCCACTTCCCCACTGTAATTTGATAAACGCTGGTAACCACACTCACGGTAATCAGATTGGATGGA
>DATFQC010000036.1:0-5789 GCA_035264425.1 Anaerolineales bacterium | reverse complement strand
CGAGCCAATCCGGCGGTTCGCTCTGCCACCCGCCCCTCCAGCGTGGAACGTTCATTCTGAAGCATGTTTAACGTTTGCATGGCAGAGGTCTGTGTCTTCGTGAATTCTTCTTGAAATGTGTATAGTCCAATAGCAATAATGGTAGAAACTACCAAAAGAATCACAGTTAATCTTGTTGAGGCTTCGAAGGTGGAACCCGACCAGCCAAAGAGGACAATGCTCAAAATGCTCACTCCGATAACCGAGTAAATTCCGGCCCGAAGCGAAAATAACAGACTGGTCATTACAACAAAACCCAACAGGAGGATAGCAGCCTCTGCAATACCAAAATCAATGAGTGAACTGAAACCTGCAAAATATAAAAGGAAAAGAAAAACACCTGCTCTGACGCGATATTGTAGTTTGTCCAAGAAGGTTACTACTACCAGTATTCCGTACGCCGTAACCATCAGAACTTTATATAGGGGCGTTGCTGAGCTAAAAAGGTAAAGAACTATCGCGATCAAACCCAAAATACAAGCGCCTCGAAGCACAATATTGAGGAAGCGTTCCCGCCATTGCTCATAGGAGAAGACCTCAGCTCGGTTTGTTTGCGGGGAAGAATTGTTAATCATGCTTCCTCACTGTTACGATTGTCAATTTTGAGTTCTATGGTTGCACTGGATGCATCCAGACGACGGCCCAGTTCTTTGACAACTGTTTGGAGAACGCCATCGATTGTTGCGGATGACCAAATCTTTGAGTTGATCTCAGCAGCCATTCGTTCGCGTATTGCGATGTGTCGGCTGTCGCTTACCAAACGCGCATTTTCCAGCGCAATGGCAGCTTGTGTTGCGATAGCGTCCACTAGGCTATGCTGCTCCGGTGTCCAATCTGTTTGACTCTCAAGCGTGATCTGGCCCAAAGTTTGATTGCGCAGGCTGATTGACACATCAAGCTTCCTGGCATTATCATCTTGCTCATCGCCGATGCGATATTCAAGCTTTTCGCTTTCTTCCGATAATCCCTGCCAGCCCTCAAGCAAATATTGTTGCTGAACCGCTCGCATTTCTTTAATAATCTGTTGAGCTTCCTGGAAAAGACGTGCATTTTCCAGCGCAATGGCAACCTGTCCGGCCATATTTTGCATTGTTTCTATAACTTCCGGGCCAAAATCCGATTCTCGGGTCGCCTGGACATTCAGCGCGCCTAATACGCGATCACCAACCGTTAATGGAAGTGCTATTTCAGAACGCGTATAGGGCAACAGCGGATTTTCAAATCTTTGTTTCTCTTCTGAAGCGATTTGAGCAATCCGGGGAGAGAGCTCACGGATCGCGGTACCTACCATATTTTTTCCTGCAATTTCCAGGCGATGATGGTTTTGTTTAAGCACTCTACCAGCTTCGCCGGTGGCTTCCTTTAACTCAGCCCATTTTCCACTTGGATCTATCAAATAAATTGCTGCGAAGTAATAGCCAAATTGTTCAGGAATGAGGGGAATTACCTTAGCCAGAAGTTGTTCGGGATCCAGGCTGGATGCAGCTACCCTTCCAACTTCATTTGTTGCCGCCAGTTGTTTTGTGCGTTCTTTGACCTGTTGTTCAAGTGAATTTTGCAGAGTTTCCAGACGCGAAACCATGCGATTGAATTGCACCGTCACAATGCCCAACTCGTCGGTGCCGCTGACGAGGGCCCGTTGTGTTAGATCACCCTGTTCAATCTTGTTGAAGGTTTTGATCAACTCATAAATAGGATCTGAAACTGCTTTGGCAACATAATAAGAAAAACCCGCCCCGAGAAGAAGGGCCAGTACGCTGAAAAACATGGACTGAAGTTGCAGGCCGCGAAAAATCTCAATCGAACTGATCTCAGCGTAGAGGACTCGAACCGTATGCTGATAACCGATGGGCGCAATCAAAAGAACGGCAATGCCAATCAATGCAAGAGTTAAGGCAAGAAACTTTCCATTGAGGAGAAGGCCAGAGCGACCTTTTAATTGAGTCTCAAAATCTTTTGGAAGCAGAATCACTCGAATAGGTAATGTAAAACGTTCAATCAATAACAAGCTCAGCATGACCGAACCAAACAAGGCAACAGTTCCACCGATGAGAATATAAAAAGGGTCAGACGAGTTGAGAGCCGTGGGCTGGAATGCTGAAGAGATCACTTCTCCTTGCGAGAAGGAGATAAGAAATGTCGGTAAAATATCAACAAAAAAAATGACAAAGATAGCAGCGATTGCATAACGCCAACTTAGGCTGGTAATCTCGGTCCATCCAAGAAGTTCATCTTCTGCTTTGGGCCTGGTCGATTCATTGGCCAAGCTATCAAGTTGTTTACGGGCAATCGGTGTGAGTCGCCAGCCAATGGCAAGAAGGATTAAATTGGTAAGGATAATTACGGCGGGGACAAAGATCGAAAAAAGTCGCAACTGCGGCTCATCAAATTCAGCATTGACCTGAATGGAAAGGATGCCAGGAATCGCACCCAGCAGCGAGATGATTTGAGCCGCGGCTAAGATGATGATCAAAGACCACCCACCATTACGTCGTACCAGTGGCTCAACTGAAAATCTCTTAATCATTCTTCTCCAAACCCTTCTGATCCGTGCTGGATGAAACGCCAATCTTAATTCGGGCACTACTCGCGCCGACTGCCCGCGCCAACTCACTGACCGTTGTCGTCAGGATTGTTTCCATATCTGTAGTACGTCTGATTTTGTCTGAAATCTCGAACAGGATACGCTCACGCTCGGCTTGGGCGCGGATCTGCTCCAAAAGCCTCGCGTTTGCGATGATCGCAGCCAGACTGCCTCCCAGCGTTCCCAGTAATTCTTCATCATTCTCCGCGTAAGCAGCAAATTGTTCACTCTCTACATTTAGAACACCCAGAAGTTCGCTGCGATATACAAGCGGGATTGCCATTTCTGAACGGGTGTTTGGGCTTCCTTCAATATATCGGGTATCCTGCAGAACATTATTGATCCGCAAGGTGCGACGATGTGCCGCGGCCCAGCCAGTAATCCCACTTCCAATGGGGACGCGGAGATCGAACACATTGCTTGCATAACCTACCCCGGCCCGGACTTCCAATACTTTCTTCTCGCGGTCTGCCAGCAAAATGGCAACCCGATCACCTCCCAGGGTCACCTGCAATCCATTGACTGCTGATTGCAGCGCTTCACCAAGAGTGGTTCCGGAAGCGGCTGTTGTAGTAATGTGGTGTAAAAGTCTGTGCTGTGCAAGATGTTCTTGTGTTTCAGCGAAGAGCTCCGTATTCACTACGGCAATCGCTAGTTGGTCTGCCAGAATTTGTAGAGTGCGAAGATTTTCTTCTGAAAATGCATAGGTCTGTTTGCTTTGAACATCTAGCACGCCTACGATCCGGTCACCAACCTTCAAGGGCAGGGAGGCTTCCGCGCGCGTTTCGGGTAATAAAGGATGAGGCTGATAAGTTGCGTCGCGTGAGGTGTCATTGACGATCAATGGTTCACCTTTCCCCGCAACAAACCCTACGATTGACTTTGATCCAATTCCCAGCTTATGGCCGGTGCGTTTCAATTGTGCGCCTGCCTCGCCGGTCGCTTCCCGAATTACCACAAATTCACCAGGCAGATCTTTTAGAAAAATGGCAGCGTGATAAAAATCAAAGCGGGATCTGATCAATTCAACCGCTTTCTCCAACAGTTCATCGAGATCTAGAGAACTGCTTATGTCCCTGGCAATCTCGGCCGCGGTTTCAAATTGAAGCGCACTCTGTTTACTTTCATTAATTAGGACTACGTTGTAAATAGCACCCGAGACCTGGTTTGCAATGGAAACCATGAAGCGCAGGTCATCCCCATCAAAACTATTTTCGCGTTCAAGGTCCTGAATAATGATAGCGCCGATGGCTTCGCCTCGAGCCAATAATGGAACCCCTAACCATGAGAGGGCAGGTTTTCCAGTAATTTTTGCTCCCATGGCAATGGCACGCTTTTCGGTATCTTCTACAAGCATGAGTGGCTCACGGGTGCGGATCAGGATCGAGGTTAAGCCTTCCCCTAATGGGAAGGAGTCTATAGAAGAAAAGGCATTGTCTTCATAAAGATAAGGGATGCTAATGGAATTAGTGCGTTGGTCGTACAGGGCAATCACAAATCCATACTGTCCAATCACGAAACGGATTTGGTCATGAATCAGTTTATAAAAAGTGCGCAAGTCATCGACATTGGTTGTGTTTGATGCTAGCGTATTGAGAGCCTTTACTTCCGCAGCTTGCCGCTCGTTGAGCAATTCGATGTTTGAGGTCGGAACTTCGAGGGCGTTTGCCGTCAACCGAATCGTTCTTGCAAAAGCGTCAACAACATCTTCCGTTAATGACTGACCATCGCGTGCACCTATTAACACAAGACCGCGCAGTTGTCCCTTTTGCAGGATGGGAACATACGCGGCTGTCTTGCACCCCAATTGACGGGGATAGGCGATCAGAGGGGGCGGCAGCGACGAAGTCTCTCGTACATCGATCTGAACCGGGCCGGCAACAAAAACACCCTCTAGCTCATCTATAGATAATGAAAGCTCGACCCCGCGCGGAACGATGGTTTGTATTTGCTGTCCTTGTGAATCCGAATACTGGACAAGCTGCAAACAATTACCGCTCACGATGAAGTAGACAGTGATGAAGAACTGGTTGTTCAGAGAATCTCCGTTCATGGTGAAATTCGTAACTAACTAAATTCCCAAACAGCTTCTCCGTTTAAGATGCGACGAATTTGATCAGGGAATTTGTCTGGATCCAGCGGTTTGCCGAGGAAGCCATCGAAGCCTGAGTTTTTCGCCTTATTCATTTGATCCGTGCTAGCCTCTGCGGTCACCGCTATAATTGGGATCGACTTGAGGCGGTTGGAGGCGCGGATCTTTTTAAGTGCGCCATACCCGTCTTCATACGGCAGACGAATATCCATGAGGATCAGATCCAAACGTTGCAGAGTGTCTGCATATTCGACGACTTCATAGCCGGAGGTTTTCCACTCACAGTGGATGCCTAAATATCCGAGCATTCGGGCGATCAAGACAAAGTTTGCAACGTTATCTTCAACCACTAAAACGGTGGCATCCTTTGGAATTGTTGGTTTTTTAATCGGTTGGGTGTCCGTAATATTTTCAGCCATTGGGTCTCCTTGAAAGAAATTTTTCGATTTCCCGGGTCAATTGATCGATATCAAGTGGTTTCTGGATATAACCATCACACCCGGCCTCCAGCGTTTTTTCTTTGTCACCCCGCATTACATTTGCGGTCAGTGCAAGGATGGGGACGCGTTCAAACCCGGGCAGAGATTTGATCGTTGCGGTTAGAGTATAGCCATCCATATCGGGCATGTTGATGTCCATCAATATCAAATCAGGACGCGCTGTTTTTAAGACATTGAGGGCGTCCTTTCCATCGATTGCTTCGAGCAGTGAATAATCCTCTGCCATCAGAACGCGTTTGACGAGCAGACGATTATCTGGGTTGTCTTCCACGTATAGTATTGTTCCTTTATTTTCTAATGATTCCATTTTGAGGGAACCTCCAACATGATTCTACATAGGACTGTTGGGGGAAGACATGACAGCTACCTTACAAATTACCAAACAAAAATGTCGAGGGGCCTCTCCTCGACACGGACGCAGCAGTTCTGCGGATCAGAGCGGGTGATGGGACTCGAACCCACGATATCTTGCTTGGGAAGCAAGCGTTCTACCACTGAACTACACCCGCATTTTTGCCCTAGTTTTTCATCTATCTGACAGGGTTTTTAGGGACAGGCAAGCTGTCGCTAACAG
>DATFQC010000035.1:0-19901 GCA_035264425.1 Anaerolineales bacterium | reverse complement strand
TAGATTAATCCTTTAACAAGGGAAGTCCTAGATGGAGAAAGTCATTTGTCTCACTGATTTTCTTCTCTCTTGGACTGTGATTTATTTTCACAGGTAAATGACAATCCTGTTGCTTTATTCCTTGCTTTTCGAATTCACTTTTTTCAACAGCCAATCCACCCAGGCTTCCATATTTTCTCCCGTCTTACAGGAGACAGGGAATATCGCCACGCCTGGGTTGAGAACTTCCACGCCTCTCTTGAAATATTCCATGTCAAAAGGAACATATGGGAGTAGATCGATCTTGTTGATGATCAACACTTGCATGCCCCGATACATACCGGGGTATTTGTACGGTTTATCATCCCCCTCCGGAATGGAGGCGATCAGCACATTGAGGTGAGTGCCAATTTGAAAGTTAGCCGGGCAGACCAGATTTCCCACATTTTCAACAAGCACCAAGTCGAGGTCCTCGAGGGGAAGGGCGGGCAAGGCGTCAGCCAACATCACCGCATCCAGGTGACATCCGCCGCCGGTGTTAATTTGAACAGCAGGAAGGCCGGCTGCCAGCGCTTTCCCAGCATCAATGGAAGTAGCCAAGTCACCCTCGATCACACCGAGTTTCAAACGTCCTTTCAAAGCGTCAAGCATCTTGATAATAAAACTAGTCTTGCCCGCGCCGGGGGAAGCCATAATATTGATCGCATACAGGCCCAACTGATCGAGCATCTGGCGATTGCGATCCGCGATACGATCATTAGCGGACAATATATTTTCAACAACAGGAATTCGCGTGGTCATTTATTCTCCGTAAGTACAACCAGTCAGCCGCAGAGAGCTTTGCGAAAATCTCTCAAAACTCATGCTTTCAGTGTTCTTCCCGCGCACTATATGCTCGGACAAATGTGCCTATCATTCAACATCAATACTATCCACCTGGAACTCTTCGCCTTTTGTAATCTTCACAAATGGACTTGAACACGAAGGACAATCAAAAGTTTCGTCTGTAGGACCGAAAACACACCCACAATTCTGGCAGGTCATCTCGCCTGGGATACGCTCAAAATGAAGCAAGGAGCCTTCCGCAGAAGTATCCTTTGAAATGATGTCCCAATAAAACTGCACCGAATCATCTACAATGGAAGAAAACTGTCCGATCACCAGATTGATCTGTTTGATTTTCCTCGTGCCTGCATTCTTAATCGTAATATCCAGAACACTTTGAGTAACCGAAAGCTCATGCATATCACACTAACTTTATCCTGTTATGAGCTAGATCCAAGATGGAGAAAGTCACTCATATAAATGATTTTCTTCTTTATTGGAATATGATTATTCACATCAGATTTATGACAATTTTTGTCGACTTTGATATTACCGGTGGTTTGGCTTAATATAAAACGCGCTCTTTTTGAGCGCGTTTTTGTTTGGCATGATTTCTAATCTAGACAATATTTATTTTTCTGACGCCCCCGAGTCAATCCATTGTTTGATAATTTCCAGCTCTTCGGCGGTCAGGTTGGCAAAATGTCCGCCGGCACTTTGCATTTTGAACAACTTGCTGTTAGCTGAATTACCTGGAACAATTACAGGACCATCCGAGCCGCCCTGCATAATCCCTGCATAAGTAAGCATATTCAATCCTGCAGTTGCAAGCTCGCCATGGCAACCGGTGCACTTTGCAGTAACAAGCAGACCAACATAATTATCGTACGTTGGAGCACCTGTAAGCGTCGGTCCCGTAGGAGTTGGTTCGAGTGGCGGCAATTGTGAGTTTAGGATCTCGCGAAGTTTGGGGGCGTCAAACCCGGCAAAGGTGTACACATTCCCGTGGCAGGCGGAGTTGGAACAGAACGAGGTATTGCTTGTGCCGCCGGGATCATCCATGGTGTGACAGGCGGAACAAGAGGCGCCGAACGCCTGATTATGCAGGCTGATCCAGTTCGGGTTGAGATGCGTCTCGGGTTCGGGTCCAGTGCTGATCTCGATTTTGGTGACGAAATCATCCCCTCCCTTTACGACTGGTATCGAATGGCAGACATTACATTCGAGCCGAATTGCCTGCTGTTGATTATCAAGATGTTTGCCATCGTGACAGCGGAAACAACCGGGAGAGTTGATGTGACCAAGATTGTTTGGGTAGGTCGTCCAATCAATTTGCTGATCATGAAATACAGTACGGTCATAAATATCCTTAAAGGCCTGGATAGCGGATTTAATTTGCTCGCCGTGACCCGGATAATAATCGGTGTTCTTGTAATAAGTTTCTATTTCGTCGAATACAGCAAAGGCTTCTGCACGCGATTCATATTTAACCGATAATGCTTCTACTGCCTTTTTGTGAATGAGCGGGATCTCGGGGTTGATCTGCCCGCGCGTCATTGCCGTGTTAATCGATTCTTCAGGGAATGTAAAGTTATGAGTTATACGGTTATGACAGGTCACGCAATCCATTGTGACCAGTTTGCTTTCATTCAACGTGGATTTATCAAAGCCTGACTCTACATCCACATATTCAGTAGTCGTCCCATCATCATTATAGATTCGCACGTATGGGATTTCCTGATCCAATTCATCCAGTGGATAGTATTCCACTTTGTTGACGATATGCCAGTGGATGCCGCGTCCCAGTCCATCGCGCTTTGCTCCCCCTCCAGTTTTCATAATAAGGTAAATCTTACTTTGAGTGTTATGCAAATTATCTGCAAAGTCTGGGATCGCCCGCAGGCTATCATCGGAAAATGCCTCGGGTTGATGACATTTTTCGCAGGTATCACGAGCGGGTCGCAGGGCTTTGGCACGGATTGGATACTCATAAAGCTTGAATACTTGATCATAGGTTTCTTTGAGTCCCTGTGATTTGCGCGTCAACTGGTTGACGAAAGAGGCGCGGCCGATGTGACACTCTTCACAGGTCACGTTGGCATGCGGGGACAGTTTATAAGCCGTATTTTGTGGAGGCATAGTATGGCAGGCTGTGCCGCAAAACCCTGGTGAATTTGTATATTCCCAGCCGTATACACCACCAGCGAGCAAGATCAAAGTTAATACGCCTAACGTAATGTAAGGAAGTACAAGCATCCAGCGCGGGGAATTGGGCGCGGGAAAGAAGAACGCTGCAAGGCGTTCCCTTAATTTCTTCATAGCCACCTCCAGTGCGATGCGTCGATGGTGCGTATTCTTTTGTTAAGTACAGGGCAGAGAGGCTCCCTGCTCTGTATTCAAGCTTTATTTTTCAAGAGCACCGGCGTTGATCCATTCAATAAGTTGTTCAATCTCATCCGGTGTGAGCTGACCGGGATGTCCGCCCGCTTGTTGTTTTTGCACGATTAAACTATTTGCTGCATCTCCAGAAACAATGACTGGACCGGAGTTGCTACCCTTCATCACATCGGCATACGTGCTCAGATTCAAGCCCGCAGTTGCCGCGCTACCATGACATGTTCCACATTTGGCTTGAAGCAAGGCACCGATAGCGTTATCCCATGTGAGGGATGAGGAGGCTGGTGTCGCCGGCGTAGAATCAGTTGTCGGCTGTGGCTCAGACGGAGTTGAGGTGGGAAGTGTGGTCTCTGTAGCAGGAATGGTTGGTGTTTGGGTGGGCGCGGGAGTTGGCGTCTGTGGGACGAACACTTCCACTGTTGGAACAAGCCGTTCCGTTGTCGTAAGAGCAGTCTTTTCCGCATTGACGAAACCATATACGCCGCCCAGCATAAAAAGTGCCAGTACGGCCGCGACAGGAAAGTAAACTCTCTGACGTTTGCGCAACGCAACAGGATCTATCGGCCGGTCGGCAATCCCGGCTTTGAGGTCTGCCAGTTCGAGCGGATGTTCATGAAGCATTTCTTCTTCGCTCATCCTGCCGGTCCACATGGATTTATTGAAGCGTTTGATGTGGACGCCATACATATGCCAGATGATGATGGCAAGAACCGCCAACAGAGCTTCGCCGCCATGCGCGGCCTTGGCGGCAGGGATTACTTCGCCCGGCAGGAATTTTACAGTGGAAATCGGGTTCCACATCATAAACCCTGTGGCTCCCATAATGATCGCTCCCCACGCAAACGCCCAATATTCCATCTTTTCTTCAAAGGTATAACGTCCCATTTGAGGAGGCGTTTTTGCACGTCCAATGTTATACAAAAAAGCCTGCCAGCCATCTTTCATATCCTGGAGGCTGGGCAGCATACTCAAGCGGGTGTGTCGCACATATCCCATATAACCAAACACAAGGATATGCCAGGCAGTGCCAAGCATCATGACGATCGCAGCGAAATGATGGATTTTCCGAAGGTTCTCGATACCCCCGAGGATGTACACAAAGGCAATCGCAAGATCGGATGCTGGAAATTTTTGCGGCAGGCCAGTAAGTGCCAGCGTCGTGAATGAAAGCAACATGACAAGATGCTCGATGCGACGAGCTAGTGGGAAGCGTTCGTAGGTGCGGGTGACTGAATCGCTCATTTTTGCGCTTCTCCCTTCCCATATGTACTACGGGCAATGAATCTACGATAAACATCGCTGAGTACAAACACGAGCATGCCTCCCAGAACAGCGGGGATGAAAATTTTATAGAACAGGTTCACGAAATAAACAAGTGGAAATACTTTAGGACTGGGTTCGTAGTGACTTAGCCAGGCATCGGTAAAGGTATTAGTGGTTGCGTTCGGGTGGCATCGTTGACATTTCACCAGCAAATTTTTCTTGAAAGCAATGCCTGCACTCGCATCATCGGGCCTCATAATATCGTGAACACCGTGACAATCTGTGCAAACAGGTTTATTAGTTGGCTGATCGGGGTAATTCTTCTGGAACATTTGTACGGTTGTCCCGTGAAAATCAGCAACGTAGGTATTCAGCACGTTTGTCGAGATGCCAAATTGCTTCATGAGCGTTTCATTGGTATGACATTTCGCACACAGATACGGAGTGCTATTGCGGAAGGAAGCTGTCGTCGGATTCTGGATATTATGAACGCCATGACAATCAATACAAGTAGGAACATATTGATTGCCTTCTTCAGTCAATGCCGCGCCATGAACACTTTGCTTATAGGTATCATAAATTGTACTGTGGCACTTGGCGCAGGTTTGGGGAACGACCAGCCGAGCCCCCAACAGGAGTTTGCCGGTGGCTTTATCTGTAAGCCGGGTTTGCGTGTGCGGATTGTGGCAGTCTGTACAAACAGCCGCATTTGTATTTCCAGCTGCCAGGGCCTGTTGATGAACGCTATCCAGTGTTTTTTGGTATTGCTCGGAATGGCATTTCTGGCAGGTGGAATACATGTCTAGCGAGAAATCGCGCGGACTACTCGCAGTCACTTGGGGATGAGGAAACCCTGTGATGTTTGTATGACAGTCGACACAGGCAATTTTTTCTGTTCCATGCACGGAGGCCGAAAATTTTTCTGCATTGATGGTGAGTGGAACAGGTTGTCCCCCAAATTGAGTATTCATCCCTTCCTGTTGATGGCACGCCAAACAGGTATCGTCAGATGGCTTATCGTCTTGAAGTTGAGGTGCAGCCGCAGCAGGTGTTGCAGACCAAGTCATGACGGCGAAAAGAAGTAAAACTCCCAGCGCCAGACCAGCCAAGCCCAATTGCGATCTGTTAGCCCTAAACCAATTGCTCATTGTATACTCCTCGTTAAGGATAGGCTAATAGAAAGTTTAAGAATTATACAGCTAAACACCCAACACATGGGTTGAATGCCCCAATTCTACGTGGGGATGTCATCTTCCAAAAGTGTAGAAAATCATAGAAACTATGTGATTATGGGAAAGATTATCCAAAACAGGAATGATTTTGAATACAATCATCGTCTTATTAGTTGGTACTTTATTTCCTTACCCAGCGGAAACAGGGGGAGCAGATCCGCGCGATAGCCTTTCCCGGCATAAGCCTGCATAAGATGAGCAGCCTTCTTAAGCACAGCGCGATCATACTCTAATGGTAAATTCATCAATTCTTCAATAGCAGGATGTGGATAACTTCGTTTTATACGATGGTAAATGCCAAACTCCAACTGCCAGGCATCCAGCTCACCATAAACTGACAAAGCAATCTTCATTCCCTGTTGCAGATGGCGGGCTTCATGAATGATTAGAGTTTTCACACGCAGATCATCAAAGGACGTTTCATACGTGTAATAAAGTGAGTTCAAACGGATGTTGCCAAATACAGTCCAAAATGCGCCAACGTTTGAGCGTACCCGTTTGAAGCCAATTTTCGTCTTGTGAGTATAGACAAAATCTACCGCGGCGCGGCCTTCCTCTCCCAGTTGTGCTACGGCTTCCAAGAGATTTTCCATCCAGACAGAATGTTCCATTTGATGGTTCCTAACAATAAGCAGATTGAATTTTCGACAAGTATAAATTATCTGAGTTCTGAGACAAGTCGTCAAATAAAAGACCCGCGGTAAGCATACCTGTGAAACAGCCTACGAAAACAAGATATAGGATCAGAGTACTACTCTAGTAGATTGGTACTGCTTACAGCCCTGAAAGTTTGTTTGACGTTATTTTGAGTAGAATAAATTTAGAGTTTCGAAAGGAGATCAAAATGTCTAGCACAAAATTACTTGCAAGTGTTCTGTTGGTTCTCATCGTTTTGTTCGCTCAGGTTGGCGTTGTGGCTGCTGCTCCACAAACACAGGACGCAACTCCTGTCACGGGTACGATACAAAGTATTACAACTGAAACCGATGCAAATGGAGTCACCACTGTCCTTGTCACGCTTTTGGATGATCAAGGAGCAACACAGACCGTTCGTCTCAGTGTGGATACAGCTGTCGCGCTACATCTGATTACCCTGGATGCAACCACCCAGGAACCCGTAGTCGACGAAACACAGGTTGGGCAACCCGTGGAAATTGATCCAACAACGGTCATCCCTGAGGAAGCACCTGCTGAAGAATCCGTTCATCCGATTGCCTGGTTGTTAGCCGAATTCTTCGGTGAAGATCCAGGTGTTGTAGAAGCTTATCATGAGGATGGGTTTGGCTTTGGCGTAATCGCCCAATCACTTTGGATTTCTCGAAATGTAGGTGGTGATGCATCTCTGGCAGGACAAATACTTGAAGCCAAACAGAGCGGCGATTATGGCAACATCACATTGTCTGATGGCACAGCCTTAACATTACCCGATGGTACAGTTCCCACGAATTGGGGCCAGTTCAAAAAAGCTCTATCAGATAAAAAGAATAACCTTGGCGTCATCGTATCTGGGCATGGGAATCCAGATGACTCAACTGATCCTCTTCTGACGCAACAGCATGGCAATGGCAAGGATAAAGAAAATAAAGGCAAGGGAAAAGACAAAAATAAAAATCATCCGTAACCAAGTTTTGGATGAGCTTAAGGAGCGGCAATTGCCGCTCCTTTTTATTTGATAGAACCTGAGAGTCCAATCGGTTAAAATATCAGTGAGGTAAAAATGCGAAGAGTTGCTATTCTGGGTATTGGTCAAATAAAAATTGATGAACATTGGGAACTATCCCTGAGGGAAATCGGTGGGCATGCTGCCTTCGCTGCGATGCAGGATGCAGCTATGGAAAAGGTCGATGCCCTGTTCGTAGGCAATATGCTTTCGCCGCTGATTAACGCTCAAAATCAGCTCGGGGCTTTCTTTTCGGATTGGATTGGGCTGTGGCATCAGGAATCGGTCAAGGTGGAAGCCGCGTGTGCGTCGGGCGCCGCAGCGCTGCGTGCGGGACTCATGGCTATTGCCGCAGGTGATATCGATTCAGCGCTGGTGGTCGGCGTCGAGAAAATGACAGATAAAGCTGGGCATGATGTGACGGCTGCCCTCGCGACCGCTGCAGATGCCGATTACGAGGTGGAGCAGGGTGTTTCGTTCGTGGGCATCAACGCCTTGATGATGCGCCGCTACATGCACGAATATGGATGGGAACATGCAGATTTCGCACCCTTCTCAATTAACGCTCATGCCAATGCGATGCACAATCCATTTGCGCGGCTGCATCAAAAGATCAATAGTGATCAATTCGAAAAATCATCCATGGTAGCTACACCCATAAACCTTTTAGACGCTTCACCCACCGGAGACGGTGCCGCCGCGGTTGTACTTGTACCCGCGGAAAAAGTCGTGTCGTTAAAGGGAAAGCCGCGTGTAATGGTGGCAGGTTCAGCATCCGCAACCGATTCGATTGCTGTCCACTCGAGGAAAGACCCGTTATTCTTATCTGCGGCGTATGAGTCATCCAGGCGCGCGTATGAGATGGCAAACGTCAGGCCGGAAGACATTGATGTGTTCGAGCTGCATGACGCATTTTCGATTATGTCCGCGCTTTCGCTCGAAGCTTGTGGATTTGCCGAACGTGGCCAGGGTGTACGACTCGGACTCGACAATCAGATCGGAACTACTGGACGTGTGCCCGTTTGCACTCGCGGCGGCTTGAAGGCGCGCGGGCATCCTGTTGGTGCAACAGGGATTTATCAAATTGTGGAGGTTGTCCAACAGTTGCGCGGGCAATGTGGCGCAACGCAGATAGAGGATGCGAAAATTGGGATGGCACAAAATATCGGCGGCTCAGGAGCAACCATCCTGACCCATATTTTGAAGGCAGAGTAATGAAACTGGTCTCCTGGCGAGACCAGTTTTTATAACTTAAAGGGAGAGAAAAACGTATAGTAGAAGCTTGAAAACACGATAAATAAAATGAGCACCAGGACAGGGAGAAACGTTAAGGTCGTAAGAATGCCTGCCAACTTATCCTTTTTACGAGCATATGCAATCCAGGATGCGACGGCAAAAAGGATCGGCCAAATAGGATAAGACCAGACTGCAATTACAAACGTCCAGGCTTCCTGTGTCACACCCGAATCAAACGCCATAACAGAGATACCGGCGGCGAATAGCCAAAAAACCAACGAGGCGAGTGCTAATAATTGCGAAGAGATCAACCAGATCAGGATGGGCCGGCGTGAAACAGGTTTTGTGTCCACTGCAATGCTCCTGTAAATAAATTCTCTCAATCAGCAGAGTAGCGTAAATTTTACTCGAGCGTAAATCAGTCTTCAAAGAATATTCCGCTTTGATAAACTGAAAACCCCTTCCAAGTACGTTAACGAATTAGGTCTGTTGCCCACCTATATTTGGCGAAAAATCCGACACCTCCGCCAGATATGGGACAGGAGAGTTTTGCAATTACATTTTTGTTATTATTTACCATTGAATCTTGTTTGCACTTGTCATATACTTATTTTAAGTAAAGGAACGAACATTATGGCCGACAAGCGAAAAATCAGACGTCGCGATTTTACATACTACATGCAGGTCACCGATGACCTGAGCAAGAAGCTGATTGGATATATCGCTGATATCAGCACCGGTGGATTCAGACTGGATAGCCCAATACAGATCCCAGCTGGACAGGATTTCCGGATGAATATTACCCTGACTCGCGATATTGCTGATAAGACCTCGATGGTGTTTATTGCCCGCAGTAAATGGTGCTATCCTGATCACGTGGATCCAAACACTTATAATGTGGGATTTGAGATCGTAACCATGGAGCCCGGTGATATGATCATCTTTCAGCGTATGTTCGATAAATATGGTTCGCAGAATACAACCAGGAACCGAGGTTCAGACGATTATTTATGGAAATAAATTTCAAGGGTCCCGATAACGGGTGGCTCTAGCCACCCGTTTTTTATTCACAGGACAATCCAAAGAAATTCTTCGCTTGTCCCCAGGATGGCTTCGCTTATCCCAAGACTGCTGCGCGTGTCCCCAGGATTGCTACGCTTATTGTAAAATTGCATCATGAAATATAAAACGTTGCGCTCCATTGTTCGTTTTTTGATGAAGATCATCGCAGATATTGAAGTCAATGGTCTGGAAAAACTTCCCAGTGGAAATGTAATTATTGCTGCGAATCATTTAGGGAGACTCGATACCGCTGCATTACTGTGTATCCTTGATCGTGAAGACATCATTATGCCGGTTGCTGAAAAATATAAGAACCACCCCATCTATGGCGCAATCGGACGCGCAGCCAATGCTATTTGGTTAAACCGTTTTGATGCAGATTACTCTGCTTTCAGACAAATTCTCGACCGTATGAAGCAGGGAGGTTTATTAGTGATTGCGCCCGAAGGCACCCGCTCAAAAACCGAAGCCTTGCAGGAGGGTAAAATGGGGGTCGCGTTTCTGGCAAGCAAAAGTGGATTTCCGGTCCTGCCTGTGGCGGTAACCGGCACCGAAGATCGAGCCATTGTGGAAAACATCAAACATTTTCGTCGCTCAAAGATCACGGCGACAGCAGCAGACCTGTTTTATATAGACATCCCGAAAGGCACTGGACGTGAGGCAGCCATGCGCCGGGCAACGGACGAGATCATGTGCCAGATCGGTGCGCTGTTGCCTGAAAGATATCGCGGAGCATATGCAGATCATCCACGTTTGAAAGAATTATTGGGCAAGCATGCGTAATGCTATTCGCTGGCTCATTCGTTTGATTTTCAATCTCATTGCTCACGTCGAAGTCCGTGGTGTTGAAAACCTCCCTGAAGAGGGAGGGTTTGTCATTGCTACCAATCATCTTGGGATCGCAGATGTCCCCATTGCTTTTTACGCGCTGGACCGTTGGGATATGTTTGTAATGATCGGGGAAAAATGGCAAAACGTCGGTCTGTTCCGTTGGGTGGGTAAATATTTCAATTTTATTTTTATTGACCGATTTAATCCCGATGTTAAGACTTTGCGCAAAGTGATTTCCTTGATGGAAAAAAACAACATTTTAGTAATTGCACCCGAAGGAACACGATCGCGTACGGGTTCCTTGATTGAAGCAAAACCGGGTGTCAGTTATCTTGCTGCAAGACTAAATCGCCCTATTATCCCCGTTGGGATTACCGGCACTGAAGATCAAGCCTTACTCAGCAATCTAAAAAAATTTCGTCGCGGTCACATCATAGTGACAGCGGGTACCCTCTTCAGCCTACCTCCTCTTCCAAGGGAGAATCGTGATGAAGTTCTCAAGCAATATACAGATGAAATTATGTGCCACATCGCTGCACTATTACCAGAGGAATATAGAGGGGTTTATGCAAATCATCCCCGGCTGAAAGAGTTACTGCAAAATAGTACGGCAGAAATCACTTCCTAGTTAGCAGTGGTTCCCATTATTCAATTGGTTTAAAGGTTCCATCCAATTGAAGATAGAACGATTCTACTTGGAGATGAGGAAATAGGGCGTGAATTTTTAAACTGGCATCCAGCAAATCATGTCTGTGCCGCTTATACGTGCCATCACGGCCATAGGCACGGCAATCTTCATGATTGATGAGACAAACCGTTTCGATGCTGTGAATCTGTACCGCCAGTTCGACATATTTCAACACCATCTCGTCATCATGCACACCCCCGGCCAATGAGATAATATCGAAATTATCATATCCAAAACGGACGGTGATCCACGGCTGAAGGAATTTTTGTAGGCGGTAGTCCATGCAATGGACAACCATTGCGTCGCAGTGAATGGTCGGTTTATTTCTTCGTATGGTATCCTTTTGCATCACAAAACTTCACCTTCTTCACGTTTCAAAAACTGACCGTCTCCTGCTTTACCTGACCATTTGTCGTTATCCACAATTAACTTGCCGCGCAGCAAAACCTTTTCAGGCATTCCCGTCAATTCCCACCCTTCATACAAGTTATAGTCTGTGCGTTGATGGGCCTGTGCAACTCCATAGGTCACTTTCTTTTCAGGGTCCCAAATCACAATATCAGCATCTGACCCAGGCAACAACGCGCCTTTACGCGGATAGAGACCAAAAATCTTTGCGGGGTTTGTGCAGTTATAGGCAACAAACTGATTCGCCGTGATCTTACCGGTGCGCACACCGTACGTCCACATAACAGGCATACGATCTTCAACCCCAGGCAATCCATTAGGGATTCTGGTAAAGTCGTCTTTTCCCAGCTCCTTGCCGGGGATGGCGATCTCACGTCCTTCGTAGACGATGGGTTTGGTCCCGTCATAAAAGAACGCGCAGTGATCTGTGCCAATCGTCTGCAAAATCCCTGCTGACAAACCGTCCCATAAACGCGCATTATCCTGTGCCGAACGCATTGGCGGAGAGCAAATCCATTTTGCGCCGTCTGGCTTGCGTAAATCATCAATGGTAAAGAACAGATATTGCGGACACGTCTCCCCCATTACTTTGACACCGCGCTCGCGCGCATACTTGAGCATATCCACCTCGCCCGCCATATTCATGTGGACGATATAGACGCTCGCATCCGCAGCAGACGCCATACCCGCCACCCTTAACGTCGCATCGATCCCGCCCCAGCCTGGTCTCGTTAACGCGTGCCATTCAGGAGTCGTATGACCTTCCACCAGTGCTTCCTCAATCAATGTATCGATGACATCGCCATTCTCACAATGCGCCATCACCAGCATGCCGTTATCGCGGGCAATCTGCATCGCTTTGAAGATGCTGCCATCGTCAATACGCAGACGTCCGTTGTAAGCTGTAAAGACTTTAAGGGTTGTTATACCCATTTCTCGCAAAGAAGGGATTTCTTTGGCAATCTTCTCATCGAACTTTGTCAAGTTCATGTGAAAGGAATAATCGATCGCAGCCTTGGCAGATTTTTCAAACCATAAATCCACCGAATGCTGGAACCCTTCTGGCTCTAACACAACAAAATCCATTACCGTCGTTGTCCCGCCAAACGCGGCGGCTTTGTGACCTGTGTAATGGTCATCCGAGGAGACCGTCCCAAACATCGGCAGATCCAAATGCACATGAGGGTCGATGCCTCCCGGCAGGATCAGTTTGCCCACCGCGTCGATTACCTCCGCGTTGGGGTGCTGGAGATCTTTTCCAAGAAGAGAGATCTTCTCACCTTCAATCAAAATATCTGCTTCAAAGGTTTCTGTGGCAGTGATGAGGGTACCATTCTTGATTAATATTGCCATTTCGCCATCCTTTTGCTCACAAAGAACGTAATCGCTAGAACCGTCGATAAAAAGCGTAATGCAGATCCTCCCACACTATGAGTCTAAAGTTGTCTGACCGCGACACACTTTCCTATCTAGTAGAGATTGAATTTGAGGGGTAAACGTAGATCCCATCTCCTGCATTTTGAGCAAGGTGCGGCAGGCTCCTCTTCGCACAAATGGCGAGATATCCATTTTTATGGCAGTCGCTCTAAACGCTTTCTCGTCGCCTTTTATAGCGTAGGCCAATAGAAAAGGCGCCCACTCAATTCGATCATTTGGGCTCAGTTTCAACTGAGCTACTTTCTCGCCAATTTGAACGATCTTTTCCCAATTATCTTCCTGAAGCGCCAATTCTGCCTTCTGATAGTAATAACACCACGCTTGCGCATGAGCTGGCTCAGGCCCAAAAATAAATTCCGCGGGACGAGGCGTACTAGCATCGGTCAATATGTTCTGGACTTTTGAGTATTGCCCCAGCAGGAGAATTTGATCTGAGTCTTGTGCTGAATATCTGGGCCATTGTGCATCGATCACATGGACACATGCATTTTCAGCAGACTGGCTGATGACCAGCAGGTTGTCATAATGGATCTCTCCTACATGAGTTCGATAGCCATAAGATTTGTTGCCACCCACGAGCACTTCCTTGGTAATGTAATCCATCTGTGGAAGAGCAACTAATTGATATACAGACGGAATTTGATTTGTTTGTTCAGGAAAATAGAGAAAGTTGGCGGGACCCGCGACCGCGTCGACATCTTCAGCATAATGAACAGATGGATAGCTAACCACGAGTGTAGTCTCAGCTTTTATGCCCGGGGCTCGCCAGACAACCTGTTGCCAGAAGTTTGCAATCACTTGCTCCTCGTGTAGCACTCGCAAAGAGGCCGTATACTGAGTAAGTACCGCCAAGAGGATAAGCACAGATGCAACACCAAAACGAATATTGCGTGAATCGATAAGAGAAGTTATTCCAATGATCACCATGACACTGGCCAGAGAGGCCGGCAAAGCGTAATGCGAATAGCTTCCGAATGACACATAACGATTGGCTAGAATTACAGGCAAGACACCTGCGAAAACGCCTACCAGTCCGACCCAGATCGCTTCTGACTGCCATCTCCCATTCGATATTGCAGTTATTTTGTTGGTGTCATCATTCTCCCTTTTCCAAATCATAAGACTTCCCCCCAACAAAAGTGCCGCTGCAACTCCAGCGATTACTATTCCAATCACGATCTCAGATAGAGAAATCTCAAACAAGTTCTGGAAGAGAGGGGAACCCCAGGCCAGGATCGCCACATTGATGGTACTTTGAAAAAGCCGCAGTAACCACCACAACCCAGTTAATAGCGGGGAAGCAAGCAAGGAACTAAGTTGCAGACCAACATCTGTTGCCTGACGTTCATTATGAAACAGAAATAGTCGCCAGAACAGAAATCCCAGCGGGATCAGAGCAGAAATTCCCCAGGCACGAATCGCTAAAATGCTTCGCTTGATTAATGGCAGTGTTTGCTGATCGCGATTGACCAGCAGGAAGATACACAACAATCGGAAGACTTCCATACCAAATGCGAAATCAACCAAAGCAATGTAAGCCCAACCCGTCAGAATAGAACTGATCCATGCTAGGATTTTTGGGATTGTGTTCCTCGTGGTTATTGCTTTCAGCGTCAAGGCAATGGAAAGCGCCTCCAAAAACGAGCTAAGATTTCTGGGTTGATCTTCAAAACCCTCCATCCAACGCAGATAGCCCGGGTAGAGCACAAATAAGAGTGCCATCATAAACGTAGCCAGGTGCTGACGGGGCCATAGCTGGCGAAAAAGCCATAAGGCAGCCAAACCACCCGCCACGCGCCAAAGAAACGACATCATATGATAAGGAAAAGGCTGTATCCCAAATAATTGATAATAGGCTTCGAAAAGCGGTCCCCGCGCCGGGCGATCAATGCTGAACATTTCCTGGAAGACCCCAGGGCCACCGATCAGGCGATCCATGGTGTAGTACCAATCATCCCGATAGATCGTTGCCTGGCTGAGGTTGGGTAAATAGGTAACCGCAGCGATCACCACAATCAATAACATTTCCACTAAGGGAGTATGGCTGAATTTGCGCAAATTAGTCATGCATCATTCTCTTTGATTGTCATCTGGATTGAATTCACCCTGCAGCCTTTTCACGATTCATCATATCCACCATCCAATTCATTAATGCCCAACAATCCCATCAGTACCTCAGGTGGAATATCCATTTCTGGCAAATCTGTTTTATAAAGCTGCTCATTCTCTGCCCGTTCCCGCAGAGACCGCCACAACACTTGCCGCTCATCACCATCTACGACAAGGTCATTCAGTGTTTTTGCTTTGAGCAGGTATTCACCGGTTGTATAGAGAAACGTGATCCGTTTCCACTTCTCTGCGCTGACTGGTTCTTTCAGCTTTTCCAACCCACCGATTTGGATTTTGAAATATTCTTCATTGGCACGCGGATGATTCGCTTCGTCTTTTAGCAATTCACCGCGCGTCGTCAATTCGTGGCCGCGCACTTCGGCGACGAATTCAATCTGTCCGCCGCGCTCACCGAATGCTGAGGGCTGGTAAAAAGCCAGATAGTCCACCGCGACAACTTTGGGGGCAGTGCGGAGCGGGATGCGGTACCAACCCAAAAGCCGCGCGATCTCCAAGTCCCGCGGCGTAGGCAGAAGGCAAACAAGAACAAGTGAGAATGGCGAAAGTGTCATATGCAAAAACAAAAAGTGGAAAGTGGTGAGCCGATTCTACTCCCAGCTTTCCACTTTCCACAGATCATTTTAATCGTCGTAGTTAGTTAAGCCCAACTTCCTGGTTGAATTCGACAATCAACTCATCAATTTGATCAGCCTGCTTTTGGACATCCGTCCAGTAATTCGGGTTGTACCATTGATCCTGAATTTCTTGATAGGTGCGGCCCTGCTGTTCGACCCAGGTGTAGTATTTCAAATTATGGATGCGACGACGATCGGTGTAGCGCAGTTCCAGCATATTGTCAGTAGACTGGCCATGCAGATAGCGAGCGAAGTCAGCGGCAGCATCCCTCTCTGTATATTGACCAAATTCCTGATGCATCTCATGAATGCGTGATTGATAGAGATCCATGGAATCAGTCAACACGGTTAGCATGATGTCGTTCTCGTTCATCTCATAGTATTTTGCGGCTTTGATGCAGGATAAAACGTTTGAGATGCCGGAGAAACCCAGGAAACCTAATTTTCCAACAAGGCTCTCGGGAACACCCTTTTCGACCAGATAGGCGCGGCCAGTCTCTTCGTTAAAGAGGCGGGAAATGTTTACCACCGCATTATCGTCAATTGCCACAACAACATCGGTGTTCTTGCTATTGTGAATCCACGGCACGTGCTTATCACCGATCCCTTCAATACGATGCGCGCCAAATCCGTTTTCAAGGAGGGTGGGGCACTGCAGAGCTTCACTGGCAACGATCTTGCTATCGGGGAACAATTTCTTCATATAATCGCCGCTGGCAATTGTTCCCGCAGAACCGGTCGCGGAAGCCATGCCGCGATAACGATCATTTGGACCCATCACATTTTTGAGGGCCTCTTCCATGGCATGACCGGTCACTTCGAAGTGCCATAGGTAATTGCCAAACTCTTCGAACTGGTTGAAGATCATCAAGTCCTGGCCTGATTTTTTCAATTCCCAGCATTTATCGAAGATTTCTTTGACATTCGATTCAGAGCCCGGAGTCTTGATGGTTTCACCGGCAACCTTCGAGAGCCATTCGAAGCGTTCCTTCGACATGCCTTCGGGCAGGATCGCGATGGAATCACAGGCCAACAATGCAGAGTCATATGCGCCACCGCGGCAATAATTGCCCGTGGAAGGCCAGACAGCTTTTTGAGTCGTCGGGTCAAACTGACCTGTGACCAGGCGCGGCACCAAACAACTGAACGCGGCACCCACTTTATGCGCGCCTGTTGGGAACCACTTGCCGATCAACACGACAATACGCGCCGGAACGCCCGTCAGCGAAGAGGGAAGCTCAAGGTAGTTGACTCCGCCAAAGGTCCCGCCTGAGGCGCTTGGTTCATTATGCCAGTTGATACGGAACAGGTTGCGTGGATGGATATCCCAAAGCCCAATGTTCTTTAATTCATTCTTTACGTTTGCAGGGATTTTTGAAGGATCCTTCATTTGAGCATACGTAGGGATGACGATGCTGCGTTCTTTGGCTCGCTTGATGGCATTTGCCCGGCGAGACTTCTCGATGGTGAGGTCAATAGTTGTCATGGTGTTCTCCTAAGCAAAGTTGTCTGACAACTTGTATTATATCTCACAATTCATTCACTCACAATAGATTTTGGCTTTCAAAAGGTTTTCATTGAAAGAATTTATCATATCCAGCACCCAGTGCTCCCCTTCCCAAGGGGAATAATATTGTTTTACTCTTTCTACTTCAGACCATTCCAACTCATGCCAGCCTGGAATATTGCGCTGCCGTTGCTCTAACTGTGAACGATGAAGCGATTCATCAGAACAAATACACTTGATAACACGATAATCTGCACCATATTGTTCGGCAAGGTGACACCATGTACTTCGGATGCTCTGCGAAGCTGCCACACTATCGAGAATAACGGATTGTCTCAACATGAGCTGGCGCTGCGCCAGTACTGTCAATAATTCATAGCCTGCGAACCCCAATGATTTGTCTTCACGAGTTGGTTTCAAACCACTTTTTAATAATGTTGCTTCCAGCCAATCTTTTGCAAAAACTGGGATTTGAAGTGCTTTTCCGACAGCCTCTGCCAGAGTACTCTTTCCGGTTCCTGGTAGCCCAGAAAACACAATCAGCTTCATTACATCTCGTTTCTATTCGTATTTTGGAGAACAAGGAAAACTATTTATTCTTTATTTGAAGTATAGACATGAAATGAACTTTTTATAACAAACTTGTAAAGTATTTTTAATGTAAGCAGCTCTTGTTCGTTGTATGATGGATTCAAGAATAGAAAGGAGGTACATATAGATACACCACCTGAAATTCATACCCAAGGAAGGACTGGGACGCCCTGAGCTGGTCAAAGTATTTGGTAGTACGGTTAAACTTTGAATTCCAGACGTTCTCCTAACGAAAGGAAGGCGGCAACCCCACTCCTTACCGGCTAGACGATAAATTGATTGACGGATGGGAAATACCCATCCGTCCCTTTTTTAATCTAACGAGAATCAAGCGCTTTTTGCATTCGATCCAGGGCTTGTTTGAGAACGCTGCGCGACGTACCGAAGTTGAGTCGTATATGTCCTTTTTCCCCAAAGATGGCTCCGTCACTCAAAGCCACCTTTGCTTGTTCCAAAAAGAATTCAAATGGGGATTTTTCCAAATTTAGTTGTGTAAAATCAAGCCAGGCAAGATAAGTCGCATCTGGGATTGTTATACGCACGTCAGACATATTTTCCGTTATATACTCAACTAAAAAATCGCGATTGCCTGTGAGATAAGTACGTAGTTCTACTAGCCATTCGTCGCATTGACCAGAAAACGCCACTTGTGCCGCATGAAGTCCCAAACTGGCTACATGCAATCGTAACTGTCCTACAACTTTTACATATTCATCACGAAGCTCTTTGTTGGGGATGATCGCAAAGCCACAAAACAGGCCCGGCACGTTAAATGTTTTTGAGGGCGCGATGAGCGTGATAGTGTTGTTTACGATCTCTTGGGATAATTTTGCGATCGGTGTGAATTTCTTCCCATCCAGAAGCAATTCCGAATGGATCTCATCGGCAACAATCAAGACCTTGTTTTCAAGGCATATTTCAGCCATTTGTGCTAAATCCCTACGCGAAAAGATAATTCCCAATGGATTATGGGGATTACACAGAAGGAACATGCTGACTTTCTTCGCCTGTTTCTTGAATAGATCCCAATCGATTTCGTAATGTAATATGTTGCCCTTCACGTGTTTAATCAAGGGTACATCAACTTGTCGGATTCCTACATTATTTTTGACTTCATGAAATTCGTTGTAAACAGGTGGCTGGACAAGATATCCCTTCTTTGACGAACCGAACGCCCGCGCTGCCACATTAAATCCACTGACAATACCTGTTACCGGCACGATCCATTCGGGTTTGACCTTCCAACGATATAGGCTATCCATACGCGCGGCAACAGTTTCCAGTAGTATCGGTGATGCCAATTCATAACCCAGTACACCCTGATTAATAGCTTTACGCAGTTCATCCAAAATTGGTTTTGGCGCAGGAAAATCCATATCCGCTACCCATAACGGTAGCACATCTTCTGGATACCATGTCCACTTTACTACTCCTGGAGTGCGACGATCGGGAACGCGGTCGAAGTTATAAGCCACGATTAACTCCTCTACTTTTTATAGCCAATGATCATACCGTCTCGCCCGGGAAAGAGCGAAACGATCCAATCGGGATCAGATGTTATGTCGTGCGTGAAGTGTCTGATCGCCTCAGTATTTTTCTCGTGGTTATCAGCGTCGAAGACACGTCCGCTCCAGAGCATGTTATCGATGATCAAAATTCCACCATGGCGCAGTTTTTCTTTAATCACGGGAAGAGAATCAGGATAGCCATCCTTGTCAATATCATTGAAGATGATATCAAATGGCCCCTGCGTCTGACGGAGAGTCTCCACCGCTTCCGCGATATGGAACTGGACTATATCCGCGCTGCCCAACGTGGACAAATGGCCTTGAGCGCGTTTCGATAAGTCTTCGTCCCAGACGGTGTGATGGACCATACCTCCCCCATTTTCCTTCACTGCTTTGGCAAACCACGCCGTGGAATAACCATATCCCGACCCAAGCTCGAAAATGGACGTGGCGTTAATCATGCGCGCTAGTTGATAACAGTAATAGCCACATACGGGGCCGATAATGGGAAAGTTATTCTGCTCCGCGATTTC
>DATFQC010000034.1:0-7133 GCA_035264425.1 Anaerolineales bacterium | reverse complement strand
AGCGAGTGGAATTCGGTCTATCCTCAGTAAGCCTGCTGACCCACAGGAAGTATTGCGGACGGTCAACGCGGCTCTCAGGCAACCCACAATCCCTGCCCGGCTTCCTCAAACTGGGCAACTTCAGCGTGATCATCTCCAGCTGCTGGCTGATAAACTCTACCAAAAAGTTTCTGAACTGGAGACCGCGAATGAACGCCTGCGCACCCTATCGTTATCAGATGAACTGACAGGCTTAAACAACCGCCGCGGCTTCATGATCCTGGCCACGGGGTTGTTGAAATTCGCCCAGCGCGCCAATCATCCGCTCTGCCTGGTGTACATAGATATGGATCGGTTGAAGTATCTTAATGACACGTTTGGACATTCTGAGGGAAACGCCGCCCTGATTGAATTCGGCCGTATTCTGACCGAGACGTTTCGCGATTCAGATGTCGTTGCCCGCCTGGGTGGAGACGAATTTGTGATTCTCACAATCGACGCGAGTGAAAGCGATCTCGATAACATTCAGACACGTTTGCAAAATAATGTCGCTGCCTATAACCTTCGTTCCACGAATGGTCATGATTTATCCTTCAGCCTGGGTGTTATCCAGGTGGATATCACGGCACCCGTTACAATGGAGGAATTGCTCTCCCGCGCAGATGCAGCCATGTACAAACATAAACAAAGCAGAAAGCGTGTCGCGTAGGGCTGGAGTAACTTTTTAGATAAGAATGGTTTCAGTTATTCTAAAAGTGCATCCTCCTTCAGAACGCCCAATAGTTTTCTAAATCCATCCGCTTCGAACAAATCCACACACTGCCATTGACGCAAGGGCCCTGGCAGGTCACATTTTTCCAGCCTGGCAGGGATAATAAAGATGCCACTGTTAGGAAACGATCTCGCCTTTTCCAGAGCGATCTGTAATTCCTCGTGTCGAAACCCACCCTGCTTGTTAAATTGTCTCGAAAGGCAAACAATAACGATATCGCTCCTGAGGATCGCCTGACGGATTTCGTATTTCCAATCTTGTCCTGGTAATAACTCTTTTTCATCCAGCCACACGTTGACATGGTTCCTGCTGAGTCGCTGATAAATTTTGCGGACGGCTTTTTTATCGCTGTGAGCATAAGTAAGAAAAACTTGTTTTTGTTGGGTTGGCTGTGTCATTGGGAATCCTCAAAAAGTAGATCATGTTTTCGCGTGTCCGGGGTTTCAAAATAGCCCAGCGAAATTTAAATAACAATCCCCCGATGGGGGATTTCGAGGATGGTTGCTGGCGTAACCCAACGGTTGACCCACATATCGGGAAATGATTAGTAATCCTCCTAGCTCTGCCGGTTGTGCTCCCACCAATCCCGAAAATTCCAATCCTTGAGGGCAAGGCGCAATTCCTTACTGCTGCGCAATTGGAACTTATTGAAGATGCGCTGCAAATGTGTTTTCACCGTTTCGGGTGCAATCACCAGGATACTTGCTATTTCATAGTTCCTATGACCGAGGCAGATCAATGCAACGACCTGTTGTTCGCGATGCGATAGGGAAGCCCAACGATTTTCCATCTCATTTTGGGTCAAGAATTGATTCAATCCCGCCTTGGCAAACTCGGCCATAATTTCTTCTTCAGGACGTTTTTGCTGCTCCGCAACGTCTTTGATCGTTGAGATCAGTCCCTCATCCTGAAGATACATACGCGTTTGTTCCACCCCGATTTTCTTTTGCCGTAAGAATTGCTTAATAAGATCCAATAGAGACACAAGAGGATTATATTAGAACAAATGTTCTAAGTCAAGCACTGCGACTTTCCAGAAATGCAAGCCGTCTATTCTTCGTTCACTTCAATAATCTCATCCCCCACTAGAAGAACAGGCTCGCGTCGTAGCATAGCAAATGGATCTGCTCCTCGCTGCATGTTGAGCCCGTGCAGCAGCAAGCCAAACTGTGAAAGGCCGAACCAAAGCAGGAAGATCGTCAGAATGATTGAAGCCTGATTTATCCAGCGCGGCGCCTTCTCGAGCAAATCCTTGTCTTGATCGCGCCAGCCGGACACCTTCGTTTGATATTCCTGAATATAAGTAATAAAGTTTTGCAGACTGGTGCGTGTCTCTGTAAAATCACCGCCCATCAAAAAGGAGGTATCGCTCACAAATGTGGATGCCTGAGTTGCCAGCGCTTCTACATTTGTGATCTCCGTGTCTAACGAATGTGTGGAGGCGATGAGGTCTGACAATGACTTGGCAGGAGCATTCAAATCCAGGCCCGGAATAAAACTACTAAAACCCTTCAGTACCGACTGCAAGCTTTCCAGCGTTGTGCGGGCTGAATCAATTCGTGTGCGGGTTGTTTTCAAGTCAGGGAGCAGTTGATCATCTATAGTGCCCTGGATACTATCAAAAAGACTTTTTGCGGTACCTGTTTGTTGGGCCATTTTTTCAAGAGCAGTCTGGGCTCCGTCGACAATGCGCAAGGCACGCTGCAGTTCCTTCTCTGAACTTTGCAACGTCGCTTGTGCCTGGGCCAATTGGGCATCTATTTCTGTTAATCGACCGGTTGCCTCGCGGGTCAATTGTCCTTTGTAGAACCAAATGGCGCCAATACCCACCACACTCAGCACAAGAAAGATCGCGCTCAAAGCAATCAAGAGTCCAGAAAGAATTTTACGAGCCATAAGACCTCCTTACCTGTAAAATTGAGCCTGCGATAAGAGCTGGAGTTGAAACATGCTCCTTGAATTGTGATCAGCATAAAAGGCCGCTTTCTACCCCCGGAAATTCAGGCGTTATCAGGATTATACGTCAATATTCTTCCACAGCAATGAAGAAAGCATAAGAACGGTTGCTTAAGGATATGATTTCACGGAGAAACGGTCAAGAATTTGCTTTCCATCCAAATTGGGATATATTCAGACTATAATTTTATAGTTGTCCATGGGTATTGTTTAGGAGGATTATTATGCTTGTTATTAGTAGTGATATTCATCTGGGGGATGGCACGACCGCCAATTCAATTTCACCTACTGCATTTGATCTTTTTTCCAACCGCCTGCGTGAAACTGCCTATTACGCCTCATTCCGTCGGGACGGCACGTATCGTCCCATTGAAAATCTTGATCTTTTGCTCATGGGCGATATTCTTGACCCGCTTCATTCCACGCTTTGGCTGGATACAGCGCTCGGCGCGTTAAACTACACTCGTCCCTGGACCAATATCCAGAGTCCAACGTTTGCGACTACGCTCTCAGAGACGACCAAAGCTATCATGGACGTCAACCGAGAGTCACTTGAACTATTGCGACGCTGTGCAAATGGAGAGATCATCCTTTTACCTCCAGCCACTGCCCGTGAAGAACCGGATGAGACTTCCAGAGAACGGATACCTATCAGAGTCCGTATCCACTACATGGTTGGCAATCATGACTGGTATTATCATCTCCCGGGCAGCGCGTTTGATGAGGTTCGTAAAACTATCATTGAATCAATGGGGTTATGCAATGACATTGGTCCTTTTCCCTATGAACTGGATGAACATCCGGCTCTACAGGAAATATTGCAGTCCTATCGAGTCTTCGGCCGTCATGGCGACTACTACGACAAATTTAACTTTAACCGCGAAAAAGGACGCAATCACTCCACGCTCGGCGATGTCTTTACCATGGATGTCTGTAATCGCTTCCCGGTGGAAGTGCAAAAGCGCTATGGGAATGAGTTACCGCCCGGGGTGATCGACAGCCTGCGCCGAATCACGAATGTCCGCCCGGCGCTGGCAACGCCGCTTTGGATCAGTGGACAGATCAAACGTCACGCCGAGAGCACTGCCCTCGAAAAAGAACTCAAAAAAGTATGGGATGAGCTTTGCGATGAATTCCTGCAGCTCGATGTCGTCCGTGAAGAGGATAAATCTTTCAAGTTCGACATGGTTGATGCACTGCAACTGGTGCTCAAAATATCGAAGCGTACTTCCTTCGAAACTCTCAATGATGTTGTCGTATGGGTTCACAGTAAATTGCGTGAGAATGATCGTTCCTTAGCTGAAAATGCGTTGCAGGAACGGGCCTTCCTCAACAACACGGCTCGCTTCATTATCTATGGGCACACGCATCATCATGAGATCGTCCCTCTCGATTCAGATGGTGAACCGCCAAATGAACAAAACCAGCTTTACATTAACTCCGGTACGTGGCGCTCTTTTTATGATCTGGCTGTCAAGGATCCTAGGGAGCAAAAATTCGTCCGCTATCAAACGTTCACTTATCTGACGTTCTACAAAGATAATGAACGCGGCGGCAGGCTCTTCGAGAGCTGGTCGGGTGCTTATATTTAATAGTTCAAAATGGAACCTGACATTATCATTATTGGTGGAGGGCCCAGTGGACTCTCTACCGCGCTTCATCTTGCAAGGGATTTTCCGCATTTCGCCCTGCCTGGCGCGCCTCGCATTCTGATTCTGGAAAAAGCCCGTTATCCACGTCCCAAGCTGTGCGCCGGCGGACTCGTGATCGACGCGGAAATCCTTCTGCAACGTCTTGGACTGGATGTCAGCGAAGTCCCGCACGTAGATGCAGATCGAATCCAATTTGATTTCGAAGCAAAGGGATTGAATATCCGCGTGCCCAAACGGCATGCACTGCGAGTTATCCGCCGCGATGAGTTTGATAATTGGCTGGCAGGAAAGGCAAAGACCAGGGGAATAGAAATTAAGGAGGGAATTACCGTTAAGAAGGTAATCCCTAATCAACATCATGTCACCGTGGAAACTGATCAGAAAATATTTTATGCCCAGGTGGTGGTTGGAGCCGATGGATCCAATGGAATTACGCGTCGGTGTATTTTTCCCAATGCGCCCGTACATACGGCGCGAGTGCTGGAGGTGTTGACCCCTACGCACCCCTCCCACGAGTTCGTTGAAGTGGAGAGAGGGCAAAGGCAGTGGGCCTATTTTGACTTTTTCCCAGTGGCTAACAACATCGCAGGCTATGTGTGGGATTTTCCAACACAGGTAAGCGGTGAAGCGATGCGATGCTGGGGAGTTTACGATACAAACATTCTTGCAAATAAGGAACGTCCACAATTAAAAGAACCCCTTACAAAAGAGATGTCACGTTTTGGATTCGATTTAAACAATTATGAAATCAAGGGATATCCCATTCGCTGGTTTTCCCCCGAGAATCAGATGTCAGTGCCGTGCGTGCTATTGGTGGGAGATGCAGCCGGAGCAGATCCGTTCCTGGGGGAGGGCATCAGTGTCGCGCTAGGCTATGGTGCTCTTGCCGCGCGTGAAATCGGCGAAGCGTTTCAGCGAAATGAGTTTTCATTTAAGGGATACAGAGCTCGGGTATTAAAGAGCGCACTGGGTCAGGCTTTACTCGCGCGTTGGATGGTCGCGCAGGTTATATATTCGCTTAAGTGGAAGTGGTTCCAGAAACTCGTATGGAGGATTCTGAAACCCATTGTGGTCCGGCTGGCTTGGATATTTATATTGAATTGGGGAAAAAGAATGCCACCTACTCTTTAATCTTTTTCATAAAACCCGGCGTGTTCAGTTCACGTTCAAGCAGATAGGTGAAATAACCCTGCATGAGGGTTTCCACCTCTTGTTGAACATCCACACTGGGGCGAGCCTTTGTGGCTTCAGCATAGCTGCTGCGCTGAAAATGTCGAAGATAGCGCAACTCTTCAACAGAAATATTCTGCAAATTGCGCAACCCCTGGGCGCAGCGCGGACAGATCACGCCGCCAGCGCTGAAGGAGAAGAATTGATCTTCAGGCAGAATCTCGCGCCTGCAATTCGTGCACTCAAAGAGTTGGGGACGAAATCCCAGCTGATCAAGCAGCCGCATCTCATAATAACGGATCACAAGCCAGGGATCTAATTTCGCGGCGAGACGTGAAAGCGTATCTGTCAACAGACGGAAAATAACGGAGTTCTCGGTCTCATCCTGATATGTGAAGCGATCCAGGAGTTCAAGTACATAGGAGGCGTGGCTTGTAAGGATGAGATCTTCGCGCAGAGGCTGATAAGCATCCACAGTATCAGCCTGTGTGAGGATCAGCATATCGCGTCCTTTAGCAAGCTGCAGCTTCACGTGGGTGAATGGCTCGATATGTCCGGCTTTGCGCGAGGCAATTTTGCGCGCCCCTTTTGCAATGGCGCGCGTCTTTCCAAGTTGACGCGTGTAGAGGGTCAACAAACGGTCTGCTTCGCCATAATCGCTGTGACGAAGCACAACGGCTTCCACTCGAAAGGAACGGAATTTAGTTTCAGGCATAAGGAAGAGTATACAATTAAATAAGGAAACAGGTAAACAAACAGTCACTTATTTACCCATGTGAATGGGTGTAAAAGCCTCCGGTAATAATTCCTTCACGGTAGTTTCTTTAACAATCTTACCGTTTCCGTCGGCCATCAGGACGATGGTATCCAAACCGAATTCTGCCATCACCTGGCGACATCCGCCGCACGGTGAACCGCCGTTATCTGTCACAACGGTGATCACTTCAAATTCCTTCTCACCCTCTGAAACGGCCTTGAAGATCACAACGCGTTCCGCGCACATGGTTTGTGGATACGCAGCGTTCTCCACATTGACCCCTGTGTAAACGCGTCCTGTCTTTGTGCGGAGCGATGAGCCAACGGGATAATTTGAATAAGGCGCGTAGGCGCGCTGCCGCGCGATGTTTGCCAGATCGATGAGAGCTTGTTTGTCTTGTTTCGTGAGACCCATACGTTTCCTTTTTACCCTGGACAAGGAGCCTTTAAATTCTCTTCGTCTTAGGGATCCTGTTTTTTAGTCTTTCTCTCTACTTTTCGAATGGCACGGGCTGGCATACCGACTACCAGTGTATCTTCCGGCACATTCTTGGTCACGACCGCGCCTGCACCCGTCCGTGCGCCATCTGCAAGCTTTAGTGGGGCAATCAGCATTGTATCGGAACCGATGAAAACATCTTCGCCAATCTCGGTGGGATTTTTCTTCTCGCCATCGTAATTCGCAGTAATAGTCCCTGCGCCGATGTTGGTACGCGCGCCGATAGTGGCATTGCCGATATAGGAGAAATGTCCCATCTTCACACCCTCGTGTAACGTGGAATCTTTTACTTCACCGAAATTCCCCATATGGACGTGACTCTTCAGGTGCGCACCTTTTCGCAAACGCG
>DATFQC010000033.1:0-8211 GCA_035264425.1 Anaerolineales bacterium | reverse complement strand
ACCAGAAGAGTAGAGGAGTGCGGGTATGGCGAAAAAGACACCTCCCGTAAATAAAACTGTTAAAAAAGCGGCGGAGAAGAAAACGACGCAGGTAGATTTAAAACGCCAATTGAAAATTCAAAAGGTGTTGTATGAGATCGCAGACGCCGCTAGCGCCGTACGCGATATGTATTCGTTCTACAAAAAGCTGCACAAGATCGTTGGCAAGTTGATGTATGCCGAGAATTTTTTTATTGCGTTATATGACGCGCAGAGCGATCTGATCAGCTTTCCTTACCGGGTAGACACGGCAGATGTTGAACCCCCTGCGCCCCAACATCTGACAGAGCAGCATGGTGCAACCGCATGGGTGATTCAACACGGGGAAGCACTTGACCGTACAAGTGGCAGATTCGACGCTGCCATCGCTCGCGGGGAAATGGAGCAAGTAGGCACAAAGTCAAATGGAATTGTCGTCCCGCTAAAGAGTGAAAAAAAGACGATAGGCGCCTTATCAGTGCAGAGTTACACGGACGGCATCATCTATGATGCACAAGATGTTGAATTGCTGACCTTCGTCGCCCAGCATATCTCAACTGCCTTGACCCGTGCCCGCGCTATTGAAGAGACACGGCAGCGCAATACTGAACTGCAAATCATCAACTCCATTCAGCAGGGACTCGCTGCCGAGTTGGATTTCCAAGCCATTGTGGATCTGGTGGGGAATAAATTGCGCGAAGTCTTCCATACACCTAATCTCAACATCACTTGGTACGATGAAAAATCGAATCTAATTCATTATCTTTATATTTACGAACACGGTAAGCCAGTGACTGTAGATCCTCAACCGCCGCGCCCAGGCGGCATATTTGAAACATTGATCAGGACTCGCCAGCCTATTGTACTTAATACGATTGAAGAGCTTACAAAGCTAAATGCAATCGCTCCCTTGCCAGGCACTGCTGTATCTAAATCCTCTATCGAAGTTCCTATTATCAGCAGTGACAGAGTCCTGGGTGGGATTGGGATCGATAATTTCGAACATGAGAACGCCTTTGGTGAATCCGAATTACGTTTGCTGACCACTGTTTCCGCTTCATTAGGAACTGCTCTCGAAAATGCGCGCCTCTTCGATGAGACTCAACGCCTGCTCAAGGAAACAGAAGAGCGCAATGCGGAATTGGCGATTATCAACAGCGTGCAGGAAGGTCTGGTCGCCAAAATAGATATTCAGGGCATCTATGATCTGGTTGGCGACAAGATCCGCGAGATCTTCGATGCTCAAGTCGTATTGATTTCAATTTTTGACGATAAGAGGGAAGTAAGTTATCTGCCCTATGTGGTGGAAAAGAACAAACGTTTATTTATTGAAACGGGCCCGCTGACGGGTCTTGAGCGCTATATGATTCGCACCCGCCAAGTATTTTTATCCAATGAACATTCTGCTGAGCGTGCTCAGGCATTATGGGGAGAGTTTAACGTCCCAGCGGGCGAGGCACCTAAATCGCTATTGGTGGTGCCACTGATCGTTGGTGATCAGGTAAAAGGAATTATCAGTCTCCAAAACGTTGATCGAGTAAATGCCTTTAATGACTCAGATGTTCGTTTGCTTACGACCCTTGTCAATTCGATGAGTGTGGCCCTCGAAAATGCGCGTCTATTCGATGAAACTCAGCGTCTGCTCAAAGAGACAGAGCAACACGCCGCCGAACTTGCTATCATCAATAGTGTCCAGGAAGGTCTTGCCTCCAAATTGGATATGCAAGCCATCTACGATCTGGTGGGTGATAAGGTGCGTGAAATTTTCAAAGCTGATACTACATACGTTGGCATATATTATCCAGAAGAACAGGTGGTCATCTGCCATTATTATGTGGAAAAAGGAGTTCACCAGGTCTTTGATCCATTTCCATTAGGCACAGGACTATACACACACGTTATCCAGTCTCGCAAGCCACTGTTCATTGGTACCATTTCCCAATCAAATGCCTATAACTCATTTGATATTCCATCGCCTGGAAGCGAAAAAGACCTTAACGAAACTTATTTGGGCGTTCCCATCTTGCTCGGAGAGGACGTCAAAGGCATTGTAAGTGTCCAAAGTCATAAACAAAATGCTTTTAATGAGTCAGATGTGAGGCTTTTGCAAACCCTGGCGAATTCGATGAGCGTTGCCCTTGAAAATGCACGTCTTTTCGATGAGAGCCAAGGTTTGCTCCAAGAGACCGGGCAACGTAATGCGGAACTCTCGATTATCAACAGCGTACAGGCAGGTCTAGCGAGAAAACTCGATTTGCAGGGAATTGTTGATCTGGTTGGTGAAAAAATTCGAGAGATTTTTGCCGCGGATACAGTTTCTGTGGGAATGTATGATGCAGAGCGAGACTGGGCGTTCAATCGCTATTATGTTGACCGCGGTCAAAGAATTCCATTTCCCGATAGCCTACTGAACCGCCCCAGCTTGACAGCAATCATGATCGAAACGGGTGAGCCGCTGCTGCTTGGCACCAGTAAAGAGGCAAAAAGACTAGGCTCCGTTCGGATGATAAGAGAAGGTGAGGAGGTGGACAAAAATGAAACATTTATGGGCGTGCCCGTTTTGGCAGATAAGAGGGTACTCGGTGCAGTTTCTGTGCAGAGCTACAAACAACATGCCTTCAGCGAGGCTGATCTGCGCCTTCTCCAAACGCTCGCCAATTCTATGAGTGTTGCCCTCGAAAATGCGCGGCTCTTCGATGAGGTCCAAAAACGCAATCGAGAAATTAGCGAAGCCCTTGAGCAACAAACAGCCAGTAGCGAAATTCTCCGGGTGATCGCCAGCTCGCCAACCGATATCCAGCCTGTATTGGATACGGTGGCTAAAAATGCAGCCTCCCTGTGTGATTCAGAAGATTGTGCAATCTTCCGTGTTGAAAATGAAGTCATGATTCTGGAGGCTCACTACGGAAGTGAGCTAGACTCACCCCTTGGCTCAACCTATCCGCTGAATAACGAGACCATTGCTGGACGTGCTATTCTTGAGAAGACAATCGTACACATCTCCGATCTTGAACAGGCAGCCACAGAGTTCCCACTGAGCAAGTCCATTCAGCGCATCCATCGTGCCTTTCTCGCGGTGCCATTGTTACGTGAAGGTCAGATCATTGGCGTAATATTCATTCGCCGCCTCGAAGCGCAGCCCTTCAGTGCTAGTCAAATTCAGCTTGTGAAAACATTTGCCGATCAAGCGGTTATTGCCATCGAGAATGTTCGCCTGTTTACGGAAACCCAGCGCTTGCTGAAAGAGGCGGAGCAACATGCTGCAGAACTTTCCATCATTACCAGTATCCAGCAAGGCTTAGCTTCCAAGCTCGAGATGCAGGCAATTTATGATTTAGTAGGCAACAAAACCCAGGAGATTTTTGACTCTCAAAGTGTACTGATCGTTACCTTCGACCATGCCACTGAAATGGCCCATATTCCATATAATTTCGAAAAAGGAAAACGCTATTACTCTAATAACTACCCATTTACCGAATTTCATCGACAACTGATAGACGCTGGGAAGACCGTTTTGATCAATCAGGATGCAGCGCGGCGCCAAAGCGAATTAGGGATGATCTTATTACCAGGTACCGAAGAATCTAAATCCATGCTCTTCGTACCCCTTAACTCCGGCACCAAAGTCAGCGGAGTCATCTCCTTGCAGAATGTTGAACGCGAACATGCCTTTACCGATTCGGATGTACGTCTGCTGGAAACGTTGGCTTCCTCTATGAGCGTTGCTCTTGAGAACGCGCGTCTCTTTGACGAAACTCAACGCCTCCTCAAAGAGACCGAACAACGCGCCGGGGAACTATCCGCCATCAGCACAGTAAGTCAGGCCTTGGTTGCAGAGACAGAACTGGATAATATGATCGAGCTGATCGGAAGTCAGATGCGGGAGATCTTCAAAGCGGATATTGTCTACGTCGCTTTGCTCGATCCACAAACCAAGCTTATCCATTTCCCTTATCAAGTTGGTGAATCGTTTGATTCATTAAGACTTGGCGAGGGATTAACAAGCCAGATTATCCAGTCTGGTAGACCATTGCTTATTAATAAGAATGTGGAAGAACGGCGTAAACAGCTCGGCACAAAACTGGTCGGCAGGGAAGCACTTTCATATCTGGGCGTACCGGTCAACTCTGGGAGAGAGGCCATTGGCGTTTTAAGTGTCCAAAGCACACAGGAGGAAAATGTTTTTTCTGACAATGATACACGTCTGCTTTCTACGCTGGCGATCAATATTGGAATAGCACTGGAACGAGCACGTCTTTTCAATGAAATCCAAACTCGTAATCGTGAGATCACCGAAGCACTTGAACAACAGACGGCCACAAGTGAAATCCTGCGCGTGATCGCCAGTTCACCAACAAATGTCCAGCCAGTAATGGATGTCATTGCGGAAAACGCGGCCAAGCTTTCCGGGTCAGATGACGCCTTGATTGATATTGAAGATAGAGGCCTTCTACGGGTCGCTGCGCATTATGGAAACATCCCAATGTTCCCCATTGGGGAAGGAATTCCGCTTAATCGAGATTCGGTTGCCGGACGTGCCGTGATCGAAGGACACACTCTTCAGACTCTCCACAAACAACCAGGCGAGGAATCAGAATATCCAGAGGGTGATAAGTGGGCAGGAACATATGGCTATCAAATGACTTGTAGCGTTCCACTGCTTCGTGAGGGCAGGGCCATTGGTGCCATTACCATTCGGCGTCTGGGCCCCAACCTTTTAAACGAAAAAGAAATTTCATTGATAGAGACGTTCGCCAGCCAGGCAGTCATTGCCATCGAGAATGTGCGGTTATTCAATGAGGCGCAGGAAGCGCGCGCGGCCGCCGAACAAGCCAACGAAGCCAAGAGTTCTTTCCTGGCGACGATGAGTCACGAGATCCGCACGCCCATGAACGCAGTCATCGGTATGAGCGGACTCCTGATGGATACCGAGCTGAATAAGGAACAAAGCGACTACGCAGAAACGATCCGCAATTCGGGCGATGCACTGCTGGCCATCATCAATGACATCCTGGACTTCAGCAAGATCGAAGCTGGCAAAATGGATGTGGAATTCCAGCCCTTCGACTTGAGGGAGTGCGTCGAATCCGCGCTGGACCTGACAGCCGGTCGCGCCATCGAAAAAGGACTCGATATCGCCTACATCCTCGATGATAACGTGCCAACCGGAATCAAAAGCGATGTGACGCGCCTGCGCCAAGTCCTTATCAATCTTCTGAGCAACGCGATTAAATTTACGGAAAAGGGTGAGGTGGTTCTCACTGTCAAAAAAGGCAGGATGAGAAACGAAATCCTCTTTACTGTTCGCGATACCGGCGTCGGCATTGCCGAAAATCATATCTCGCGCCTTTTCCAATCCTTTTCGCAGGCCGATGCATCCACCACGCGCAAATTTGGTGGCACAGGTTTGGGACTCGCGATCAGCAAACGCCTTGTAGAAATGATGGGCGGCGAAATGCACGTGGAAAGTGGAGGCGTGGGAAAAGGTTCAAAATTCTTCTTTACGATACGGGCCGAAGCCACCAAAATCCCTGAGCGCAAAACAGAACGTGACATCAAAGGAATTCAATCTGTTCTGGGTAACAAGCGCGTCCTCATTGTGGATGACAACGCTACCAACCGCCGCATCCTTGCGCTTCAGACTGAAAAGTGGGGCATGACACCTCGCGAAACCGAGCATCCCCGTGAAGCGCTCCAATGGATTCAAAACGGCGAACATTTTGACCTGGTGATTTTAGATCTACAAATGCCTGAAATGGATGGCATTATGCTCACCCGTGAAATTCGGAAAGTACTTAATGAAGAATCGCTGCCAATCATTCTCCTGACTTCCCTGGGCCGCCGCGAAATTGGTGCAGAGGACTTAAATTTTGCTGCTTATCTGGTCAAACCTCTTAAACCATCCGCTCTTTACGATGCCCTGGCAAGCATCTTTGCAAGCGGTCTTATTTCTCCGAAGCCTCAGTCTACCAAAGGTGTTATAGATGCTGAACTTGGCAAGCGTCATCCCCTGCGCATCCTGCTCGCGGAAGATAATCAGGTTAATCAGAAGCTTGCGTTACGCATTCTTAAGCAAATGGGCTACCGCGCCGATATTGCATCGAATGGGTTAGAAGCAATAGAATCTATTGAACGCCAAACGTACGATGTGATCCTCATGGATGTGCAAATGCCCGAAATGGATGGGCTGGAGGCCACCCGGCAGATCATTGCTAAGTGGCCTCAGAAACATCCGCGTATCGTCGGTCTGACCGCCAATGCCCTGGAGGGTGACCGCGAGCAATGTCTCGCGGCCGGCATGGATGACTACATCGCCAAGCCAATCCGTGTCGAGGAACTAGTCGACGCGCTGGAGCGAAGTTAGTGGTCTGATGGCCTCACAGGGTGATGATTGGATTAACTGCAGTGGCGGTCGCTAGGGTAGGCCCTTAAAGGCCTTGGAAAGATTTAGTTCAAAGGAGACAGGGAATGGCTACAAAAAAGGCAGCGACATCGAAGGAAAGAAGAGGTCGGAGACAGAAAGAACGGGATGATGACTTTGATTACAATAATAACAAGAACCCATTCTCCAATTACAAAATGCCCTGGTTTGGATGGCTCGGACTCGCCATTATGATCCTGAGCGAGATCGCGCTGTGGGTTCCCCGAAATCCTTTGGCGCATCCTGTGGCCGTCGCCTTCACGCCAATTATGTGGACTGGGTACATCCTGCTGGTGGACGGATGGATTTGGGAGCGCGGCTACTATTCCTATTTCAAAAATGCCAAACGCGAATGGCCCATGTTGGCCTTGTTCTCCGTCCTGATTTGGGTGATGTTCGAAGTCTTTAATTTTCCAGCTCGGGCATGGTCATATAACAACATGCCCACTGACTTGTTCGTAAAAAGCGTAGTATTCGCCTGGGCATATGCCACTATCATTCCTGCCCTGTTGCGCACGCGCAGTCTGTTCGCCACCTTCGATTTCTTCGACCGGACTCACCCTTGGGACTTCAAGTTTACACCAATGAAGCGGGCGGTTTTCTCCGTTGTGGGTCTCGCGTTGACGTTTATTCCACCGATGTTCAAGGCCTGCACTCCTGAGGACCCCTATTGCACGGCAAATCTCCTCATTCCTCTGGTGTGGCTGGGGTTTATCTTCATGATCGAGCCGATTAATTATCGCATCGGTGCGCCTTCTGTTCTGCGCGATCTTGAAAAGCCTGAAAACCGCGAGTTCGAAAAGCACAACCTTCGCCATCTTGAAAATCTCGGAAACCGCAACTTCGAAAAGCGCGACCTTCGAGACCTTAAAACACGTGAAAATAGTGATAAGGGTAAGATCAGTTTCTTTTGGCAAGTTCTTGTCGCAGGGCTGATCTGTGGATTGTTATGGGAAACCTGGAATATTCAGGCGTTTTGGCACAATGGCCTCACCTGGGACTATCACCTCAACCCAATCTATCATATACATATAGCAGGTCACGATGTGAAAATTGGAAGAATGCCTATCCTGGGCTTCCTTGGATACCCACCTTTCATCTGGGAATGCTTTGCCCTCTGGGAGCTGGTCAAATGGGCAATGCACGGTGACATACTATGGAAAGCGCGATTAAAATAGTTTTGATCTTCGATAGGCGATATGCCAAACAGCCGATAACCACTGATGTGCCTACTTCTCATTCCTGATTGTATGTGTTCAATAAATTTATGAGCGACCAAACCGGGTTTGAATTCAGGGAAAAATTGCATGAGGGAACGACCACCCTCGTTTACCGCGCTATTCGCAGGTCCGATGGTGCTCGGGTTGTGTTGAAAATGCTGAAGGACGCATACGCCTCCTCGGAATTTTTGGCGCGTTTCAAACGCGAATTTGAGATAACAGCCTCACTCAAAGGCTCAACGCCGGCCGAACAGGGAATCGATGGCGTAATTGCTGCCCTTGCTTTCGATACTGTGGAAAATCTCCCTACCATTGTCCTGGAGGATTTTGGCGGCGTTTCACTTGACGTCATTCGCATCGTTTGGCCTCTCAGCGATTTCTTCCCGCTCGCCCTCCAGGTCGTGGAGGCGCTGGGCCAGGTGCATGCGCGCCACATTATGCACAAGGATATCAACCCATCGAATATTCTCTTCAATATGGCTACTGGTGAAGCGAAAATCATTGATTTCGGACTCTCCACCATCCTGGCACGAGAAACGATCGCACGTGTCA
>DATFQC010000032.1:0-4369 GCA_035264425.1 Anaerolineales bacterium | reverse complement strand
CTGGGACCGGGAATATCTGACATATTCAATTCTATCCAGCAGTCTTTGACACCTGTACCTTAAGCTACATGTATTAAATAAAAAACGACCTCTTGCTACAGCAAGAGGTCGTTTTTGTTATTTTCCTGTCGGCGGAGTTCGATTTGGCCCTGTAAGAATTGGAAAATCTGCCATGTATACGCCATAGTCGTAGGCATTCTTCGCACCGCATTCTCCTTCAATCGGATCAATTCTACCATTCTGGTTGACGTCAATCCCAATCAACAACTCACTTCCAAGTTTCGATAACTCATCAATAGTGGGTTGCATTTCAGTACCAAATTTAGTTCCATTGAGCTTCAAGGCCAATGGCAGAATTTGATTTGTCCAACCCCGCATATTTTGGATGCAGATTTGGAGGTAACCATTTTGTTCGCGGATATTCGAGGTAGCGTCTGGCGCGTCGGACGCCGCTTGCGCCTGGAGCGAAGTCTCCTGAAGATAACCAACCTGATCGCCGTTGGATAAGCTTCCATATCCGTCTGCCTGGTTATCAATTGTGCCATTTTTGTCGTAGTCTAAATATTGATCACTTTTACTGCCAACAATCATGTTGATCAGCTCTTCATTTCTCTTGCGGAGAGTCGCCTCATCTCCATTTTTCAGGGCTGTGACAATTGGGATGTAAGTCGGATCATTCTCAGTGCCATTGATGGCATCATTGATATAGCTGCCACTGTAATAATACAAGCCCGGTATCAAAGCATAAGTATCGGGTGTATCAGGAAAGGAAACTCCGAGATTGCGAACATAGGTCCTGGCTTGGGAAGGGAAAATTGATGAATAAACAACTGCTCCGGTCGGTTTAGGAACATCACTTTGCTCTTTCGTGATTTGAATTTGACTCAAACCACCCAGCAAATTATTTCCATCTGGATCCGTAAAGTCCAGGCTCCCGAGTCCACTGGCGTTGAATGTGATCTGTCCCACATCTCTGAACTTCTGCTGATCGCTGACGAGCCAAGCCTCATAGTGAGCATTCTGTTCGGGTTGAGAGTTTGCACTCGTCAATGAGAGATGAATGGTATCGTAATCCGTTGAATTGAAATCGAACCTCATTCTACCGACAGCGGCATTTGGATCTGTTAGGGTTTGGCTTTGCGGATTAATAAAAAATCGAAAGATTACAAACATCAAGCCCAGGGCGACCGTGATTTCGGCACCGATCCGTACCCAGTTTGGGCGACCTCGTTCCGGCGGAGGCTTGCCCTTTTGCTCAGCTTCCGCTGCCTGACGCGCCATCTCCACGATGTGAAGCGTGCCGGGCGAGATCGTCTGCCCGTTGAAAAGCGCTATAAATTCATCTGCTAGAGCGCCCGCACTTTCATAACGACTTTCAGGTTTTTTTGCAAGAGCGCGTTCGAGCAGCGCTTGTAAATCTTTTGATATGCCCTGGATGGGCGGCGGCGGCTCATTGATATGTTGCATCAACATGCCAAACGTAGTGTCAGATTGAAATGGAACTCCACCTGCTAGCATCTCATAGAGCATAATGCCCAGAGAATAAACATCGGTGCGCTTATCAACCTTTTCACCGCGCGCCTGTTCAGGACTCATATAAGCCGGTGTGCCACTTACCGAACCAGCCGTCGTATGCATCGTTGAGTCAAGCAGACGGACCAAACCAAAGTCCGTGAGGATTGGCTCTACATCTAACGGAAGGGTTTTATTAAAATCAACGATTTCAGATTGAGAGCGCAGAAGCACGTTGGCAGGCTTGATATCACGATGGACGATGCCTTTGAGATGAGCATAATCCAGTGCACTGGCAATCGATTTCAATATGTGGGCAACAAGCGCAATAGGCAAGCGCTGTTTTTTATCGTGCAATTTCTTCAGATAGGCCGCCAGCGAGGGCCCGGGTATGTACTCCATGATGAGATACGGGGATTCATCCACAACATCGTATTCAAGCATCCGCACAATATTTTGATGTCGCAGATCTTCAATCACTTCTGCTTCCCGCTGGAAACGGGCGAGTTGATCTGAATCTTTTTCAAGCAAGCCTCTCATTACCTTCACAGCGACTCGCCCGAAAGATTCATGGGTTCCAGTGTAGACTTCAGCCATACCCCCTCGGGCTATCAGATCTTCAATATGGACCTTTCCGAGCGTTTTTCCTGCCCAGTCTGCCATACACAAAATTATAACCGAGAATAAGCGCGGGTATAATCTCGCCAATCATTAAATTGAGGTAAACGTGCCAAATTCCCTGGAGATTCAAGTTGGAAACTTGCTGCATGAACGTGGATTAAAACTTGTGCTGGCTGAATCCTGCACAGGTGGATTGCTGGGCAGTCGCATCACAGATGTACCAGGTTCATCAGAGTATTTTCTGGGCAGCGTGGTCGCCTATGCTTATGAAACCAAGGTTGCTTTGTTGGGCGTTTCATGGGATACGCTGAATACGAAAGGTGCTGTGAGTCGTGAGACCGTTCTGGAGATGGCGCGCGGCGTCCGGGATTCAATCAAAGCCGATATTTCTATCTCGGTAAGCGGGATCGCAGGTCCCGGTGGTGGAATGCCCGAGAAGCCGGTGGGCACGACCTGGATTGGACTGGTTACCCCGGAGGGGGAGTTGGCACAGCTCTTCCACTTCTCATCGGGAGATCGTGAGAAAAACAAAGCCCTAGCTGTGGATGCAGCGTTACAACTTCTACTGGATTATTTGCAGAACGATTAGATCGAAATAAAAACAACACCTCCTGAACTTCGGGAGGTGTTGTTTAATGCCGAACATCCTACATTTGTGCGAAGGTATCGATCAGTAATTTGAAATTTCCGCCAACGGGATAGAGAATTGGACAGGTACAACCGCGCCTCTTGTATTCTTCCACTTTAGCCTTGGCCTCCGCAGGGGTCCCTGAGGCAGTGATGCGATCCACTAAATCATCAGGTACAAGATGCATGGCCTGGTTGATCTGTTCTTTTGTGGCGGGCCAGCCCAGGATCGATTGGATGCTCTGGATCACGTCTTGTGAGACACCCGAGGCTTTTGCAATGTGAGGTTGTTGTGCAAGATACTGACAAAGCAACTCTTTAGTAACTTCAATGGCCTTGTCATGGTCCTCGTCCACGGAACAGACAATCAGTTGGGGACGGTCAAAATCTTTGAGGGCACGACCAGATTTCTTCAGGCCCTTTTCAAGCAACTCCAGCGCATTGTCATTATATTCCGGTGGAACGCAATAATTCAATACGGCTCCATCCGCGATTTCTCCCGTCAGTTCCATCATCAGGTCGCCGGTCGCGCCGATCATAATCGGGACGTTCCGGGGCTCGCGCCGTCCATGGACAACATCGAGTTCAATCCCTTCTACCTGATGAAATTCTCCATGAAATGTAACGCGCTCCATGTTCAGTAAGCGACGCATTACCTCAACCGTCTCACGCATCGCGGTTAATTGCTTGCGACGTTTGATGCCAACGTTGCTTGCCAGTGGATCCCACCAGGCGCCAATCCCACAAATGATTCGATTGGGCGCCAAATCGTCAAGCGTGAGAAAGGTAGCGGCCAACAGACCGATATTGCGAGTCCAGTTGTTGATCACGCCTGAGCCAACCTTGATCCGGTCTGTCACGGCGGCATAAGCGGCCATAGGGACGATGGCATCCCGTACCAGACGTGATTCGGCCTGCCAAACCGCTTCAAAGCCATGGGCTTCCGCATAGCGCGCGTAATCCAATCCATCTCTGAGATCATGAGAATCTTGCAAATATAGGGCTACTCTTTCCACAGTGATGATCCTCCGTTTATGGGATGCCAACGATTATTTCGGTTTTCAAGACTCGGGAAGTTCTTAATTTCGTCGTAAAGAACGAGTTGTGACGGCATTATACCTGAAAGTAAAATCGAAGCTTGGCCAAATCAAGCAAGGTTGCGCTGTACCTTTTTGAAATTGACTGGATAAGTAATAAGGAACATTATCCGCAGCGATTGTGAAGATAATCACTATAAATCCGAGAAAGGTCGTCCTATACTAAATGTAGTTTGTTGATAGAGTTTCCCCTGGAAGATTTTTCAAAGCGGAGAAATAAAATGACAAAAGAAAATGGTAAGACGAACGCAACATCCCTGGGCGAATTCGAGAATTGCCGTGTCGTGGATATTGGCATAGGGGACTTCGGCGAATGTTTGAAAGCGGGACCAGCAACTTGTTCGCATGCCTTGCCATTTGGCTATTGCTTTTTGTGCATGCATCCGCGGGTGGGTGAGATTATCGAGAATACGAAGAACGAGCTGCGTCAAGGCGTTCTGAAATCTTAAGGTAGCAATTTGGTTATTGATCGTCTGTGAAATAAGACTGCCCCTGCTAATCAGGGGCAGTTT
>DATFQC010000031.1:0-4069 GCA_035264425.1 Anaerolineales bacterium | reverse complement strand
CTGCTTGGCATCGTTCGCATCCGCGAACATAACGCCAAACTTCCACGTCATATCATCCAATGTCTTCCCAATTGTATTGGCAACCGGTTCTGTCTCTTCCTCTGATTTTGTAAAACCCGTTTGCATTTTGGCGATTGCGTCACTTAACAAGTTTGGTTGACTATGGCCCAGCAATCCCATGGCTTCCGGAAGGCTGAGCGGCGCACCTCCCATGTTGAACATGGCAGGATAGTTTCCAGGGAATGCATTCTTGATCTCATTTTTAATACCGCCAAAAGCTTGAAACGCTTCGGTCACTGCGCGATAGACACTTGCGCGCGGACCGTATAACTGGTCATCTTTTAGCAAGTTGAGCATGTCAGGAATTGTTTCTATCGCGCCCAATCTGCCAAGGGCCTGCACAATTTCACTCTGGATGGCCGTCTGGTCGTTTTGTAATTGAGAGGCCAGATAGGGAATTGCCCTTTTATCTCCAAGCTTTCCCATTTCCTGAATGGCTGTCAACCGCGCCGATGGTTCGTTGTTTTCCAGTAATTTGAGAATTAACTCGAACGCGCCCTCATACTTCATTTCAATGAGTAGCAACATCAGTTGCTGATGATTGGTTCTTTCGAATGCCCTTGCGATCTCGGGCAATGCTTTTTTTCCGAATTTATGAATGGCCTTGTTTGCGTCGTAGGATTCATGACGATTTTCCAACAGAATTTCCAATAAGGCAGGCAGGGCCTGAAGATCCTTGATTCGCCCAAGCGCAACAATCGCTCGCTGGCGAACTGTCATCGTCCGGTCTTTCAGGGCCTGGATAAGCGGTCCCACGGCACGTTTATCACGTAACGCTCCCAGGGCTTGCGCGGCATTACGACGCACGCGCCAATCTGAATCATGTAAGTCTGGCAGAAGCGCGTCCACTGCGCGTGGATCACGGCTCTGTCCAAGAAGCCGGGCCGCATCGCAGCGCTCCGTCCAATCCTCGCCATGCAGTTGCATAATCAGGGTCTCAATAGGGATGTCTGTTTTGGGCATGATCCTCGTCCAATTCGATGAAGAATTAAAAACTCCCGGCAATTATACGCCGGGAGAAATTTCAAACGAGAAAGTAACTTGAATGGGGTAATTACGCAGTTTGCGCCATCAATTGTGCAAAGTCGGTCTTCTTCAAGCGGGCTACCAGTTCATCCTGTGCTTCGCACCAGACGTCGCGTATAGGACAATTATCATCGAATGAACAGACTCCGCCTTCTGCTACACACTCGTTGAGTTGAATGGGGCCATCAATTGCCTCGACAACTTCCAACAGAGTAATATCCTTGGGATCTCGTGCAAGCGTGACACCTCCGCGCGCGCCTCGAGAAGTATGCAGCAACCCTGCAATCGAAAGCTGAGAAATGATCTTTGCCAGGAATGAGGGTGGGATGCGCTGTTCCTTTGCTACAGTGCTGGTAGCGGCTCTTTCGCCATTCTTTATTTGGGCCAGATGTAAGACCGCGCGAACGGCATAATCGGCTTGACGAGTAATTTGCATATGTACCTTCCTTTTAGAAAAACAGACAATACCTGTCTCTAAACACTATTTTATTGTCCTATAGGATGGGGTACAAGTGATAGAGGTCACACATGGGTTGTGACCTTTTGCTCCGATTTTTATAACAAAAACGACCCGTAGATACTCATCCATGGGTCGTTTACCCTATGAATACCCGATTAGTGGGTAATGACCAGATTACCGGCTGCCATCTTAACCTGAATTGTAAGCGATGGACCTGAACCTTTTTGAGTGTACATATGCCTATTTTGCGCCCAGCCTGACCCAGAACTGATGTTTACCGCCGCGCCTTCAACGGTAACCACTGCACCCATATCTTCTGGGACAATCAGACTCAAGTTTCCAAGGCCGGCTTCAATGGTCACGGTTGCATCACGCTGGAGTTCTCCGCTAAAGTCGAGTGTATAGTTGCCAGCGCCACCGGCAAACGTCAGCGTGGAAAAGTTAGCATTTGCGAGACCGGTTAACTTCACATCCGAAGCGCCCGTTTCATAACGTAGAAGCGACATCTCAGTTTGGTTCGGCTCAAGGAACGAGATATCCACGTGTGAGGCGCCATCCCGCACCGTCAGACTCTTCAACGAGAGTCCGCCCAGCTCAAGATTGCCTTCATAGGCGCCCGCTTGAACTGTAAGATCTAAAGGTGTATGGCTCACTTGTAGATCCCATTCATTTTTCATATTGTTGAATGGGGGCAGACTATGGAAATCACCCTGATTAATCTCAATGTTGTTGCCGTTTTTCTCGATTTGCGGCTTTAGTTCCTTAACATTATAGATAGCAGTGCCATCGACAAGATCCTGTGCACCAGGGGATACCGTCAATTTGCCGGCGCCAAACATGAGACTCAAGCGCGTCTCATCGGACTTTGGATCGGACACCGTTATAGACTCTTTGACCTCCGGCCCGGCTTTTTGCCGTTCGGGCAGATCAATGCTGAACCCGCATGCCATGGAGGCGAGTGCGAGCACAAAGGTTGCTGAAATGATTTTTGCGTTCATGGGGATTCTCCTTCTGTGCTTTATACGAAGGAGAATTAGATGGGTTGCAGGGCGTGGGGTTCTTTCCTAGAAGTGCCTCTCTGCGCCAGAATATGACTATGCTACTTTCCGTCCTTGGGGCAATTCCCGAGGAGCGCTCAACGCGGCGTCCAATGCCTGTTGCATGGACCTGACCTCAATAATCTCAATGCCCTGGGGATAAGGTTCACCTTTTCGCAACGCTTTCGGCACAATGGCGGTTCTGAATCCCAGCTTTTGTGCCTCTCGCAAACGGGCTTGCATTTGTCCGGGCATGCGCAATTCGCCTGCGAGACCGATCTCAGCGATCAACACCGCATCTGCCTTGACAGAGAGGTCTCTCCATGAGGAAGCGATGGCGGCGGCAACCGCCAGGTCTGCGGCAGGCTCATCGATTTGCAGACCGCCAACAACATTTACAAAGACATCCTGCTCTCCAAGTTTTAATCCCATGCGACGGGTGAGCACGGCCGTGATCAAAAGCAGGCGATTAAAGTCCACACCGTTCGCGGTCCTGCGAGCGTTGCCGAATTGCGTCGGAGAGGTAAGTCCCTGGATTTCAACTAGGATGGGACGCGTGCCTTCCATCGTCACCGCGATGGCGGAACCCGCGGCGTTGATCATCCGTTCTGCGAGAAACGCTTCTGATGGATTTGTCACTTCGATCAATCCGCCTTCGCGCATTTCGAATACACCGACTTCTGAAGTCGCGCCGAAGCGATTCTTTACCGAACGCAGCAACCGATAGGCCTGGAAGCGATCGCCTTCAAGATACAAGACCGTATCCACGATATGCTCAAGAACACGCGGACCAGCGATCGTCCCTTCCTTGGTCACGTGACCGATCACGAAAACGGAAATACCACTGGTCTTTGCCAGCTCACGTAATTGTGAAGAACATTCTCGTACCTGTGAGACCGACCCGGCCGAGGAATCCATATTGGAAAGATAGACTGTTTGGATTGAGTCCACGATCAATAAATCAGGTTTTACTTCGTTGACATGATTGAGGATGATCTCAAGATTCGTTTCTGTGACCAACAATAAATTCTTCGGTAGTTCTTTCTGGCCATTTAAACGAACCGCGCGCATCTTGATCTGTCGTTCAGATTCTTCGCCCGATACGTATAGCACGCGCTGTTTTGCGGCCATCTCCATGGCCATCTGCAGTGTCAGTGTGGATTTACCAATACCCGGATCACCGCCAATCAGAACGATGGAACCTGGCACGATGCCGCCCCCCAGCACGCGCGCGAACTCTTCGATCGGGAGTTTGATGCGGTCCTCTGCGTCAGAAGAGACATCGCCAATCGAACGCGGAGAAGAGCGACCTGTCAACCCGCGAACCGCAGAACCTTTGGCTGCGGGTTCCTCGTGGATGACTTCCTCGACCATGCTGTTGAACGATCCGCACTGCGGGCACTTGCCCATGTACGAGGCAGTGACGCGTCCACATTCCTGACAAACGAAGCGAGTATGTGTTTTTGCCATAAGTCAAGTATAACAG
>DATFQC010000030.1:0-5770 GCA_035264425.1 Anaerolineales bacterium | reverse complement strand
TCTGTATTTATTGCACGGACAAACCTATACGGACGATCAATGGATCCGTCTCGGCGCGGTGAATGTGATTGATCAATTGATTCTCTCCGGGAAATCCGTTCCATTCATTATTGTCTTTCCGGATGACCACTATTGGAATTTGCCGCCGGGTCCGGGCTTTGGGCAACGATTGGTCGAGGACTTGATCCCTTATATTGATACAACCTATCGCACGCTGCCGGATCGAAATCACCGCGCGATCGGAGGCATGTCGCGTGGAGCAGGCTGGGCATTACGCTTGGGCCTCACACGCTGGGATCTATTCGGAACCGTTGGCTTGCATTCCCTGGCAGTGCTTCAAAAGGATGCATCCCAGATCCAGGAATGGATAACAGAAATCCCACCTACATCACGTCCGCGTGTCTTCATGGATGTCGGCGATAACGACCAGGAATTGGAAATGGCAAAAGTTGTCGAATCGGAGTTCGACGATTACGGTTTGACCCATGAATGGCATCTTTACAGTGGAGCTCACACGGAGGAATATTGGAGTGCTCATGTGGAGGAATACATTCAATGGTATGCAGAGGGCTGGAATACTCCATAATACCTTTGTTACGTTTATAATCTTTCGTAGTCAGGAGATGTCATGAATATTCTTGTTACGGGCGGCGCGGGTTATATTGGGTCGGCGATTGCAGAAGCCCTCATCAAAGCGACACATTCTGTTACCGTTTATGATTCACTGGTTACCGGTCATCGTCGGGCTGTGCCCAAAGATGCCCTGTTTATCCAGGCAGATCTCTCAGACAGCCATACGCTTGCCAAAACATTGACCGATCAAAAATTTGACGGGGTGATCCACTGCGCGGCCTTCATCGAGGCGGGCGAAAGTATGAAGGATCCGGGCCGCTTCTACGGCAATAATTTGACGAACTCACTTGCTTTAATGGAAACAGCCGTCCGCGCGGGTGTGAAACGCTTTGTTCTTTCCTCTACCGCCGCGGTGTACCAGTCGAGCGAGGAGCCGATTACTGAAGAATCGCCTTTGGGTCCCACCAATGTCTATGGTCACACCAAGCTGATGGTCGAGCAGGCGCTGGATTGGTATTGCAAAATCCATGCCTTGCATTTTGCGGCATTGCGCTACTTTAACGCGGCAGGGGCACTGCCCGGTCGAGGCGAAGCACATCGGCCTGAATCACATCTTATCCCGCTGGTGTTGGGTGTCCCTCTTGGGAAACGAACTGCGGCCCAAATCTACGGGACAGACTATCCCACGCCGGATGGCACCTGCATCCGTGACTACATCCATCTTGCGGATCTGGTCTCTGCTCATCTGCTTGCATTGGATGGATTAAATGAACGCGATCGCCTGATCTACAATCTTGGAAGCGGGAACGGCTATTCGGTCCGTGAGGTGATCGAGACCGCGCGTCAGGTCACGGGACATCCGATCCCGGCAAATGAACTCCCGCGGCGTCCGGGCGATTCCGCGCGCCTGGTCGCCTCTTCTGAAAAAATAAAACGCGAGCTCGGCTGGAAGCCTGAACATGACAACTTACATGAGATCATTTCCAATGCATGGGAATGGCATCAATCGCATCCCAATGGATATGAGGATTAATCATCTATGACCTTCGGCATCGTCCTCTTTGGCTGGGTCTTTTCATTGTGTCTGCACGAATTCTCGCATGCGCTCGTGGCCTATTATGGTGGCGACTACACGGTCCGCGAAAAGGGCTACCTCACATTCAATCCACTTAAATATACGCATCCCTTGTTTTCAATTGTGCTTCCGTTACTCTTTCTCGTGATGGGTGGGATTGGCTTGCCGGGCGGCGCGGTCTATATCGAGCGCTGGCGCATCCGCAATCGTTTTGTGCTGAGTGCCGTGTCCCTGGCTGGACCACTGGCGAACCTGCTGATTGCGATCCTCCTGGGTCTTCTCCTTCATTTTTTTCCAACGATCAACCCAAGCCTTGTACCGGGACTTTCCTTCCTGCTTGTTCTTCAAGTATCGGCAGTGCTCTTTAACTCAATCCCGCTTCCACCGTTCGATGGATACAATGTACTTGAGCCATTCCTGCCTGAATCCATTCGTATGCTGGTGGACCGCGTCCGTGACGTCACGATCTGGATTATTTTCCTGTTATTTTGGTTCGTGCCATCTGTTGCAAACTCATTCTGGGGGACAGTCTTCCGCGTATCCACGACTCTGGGGGTGGATTGGAGTATGGTTGCGTTGGGACTGCAACGGTTTCGGTTCTGGCAACTTTAAACACAGACCCGCTGCCAACATTGATTCTGTTTACAACAGCTTATCAAAGCGACAGGGATGATGTGTCTCGTTTCAGGATAGGGGATTTGACAATTCGGACCTATTTGGTTATAATAATTGTGTAATATTTCACAAATAGAAAGCAGGTAAATATGAAGCCTGAAACACTCCCCCATGTTGTCATCATTGGCGCAGGATTCGGCGGCCTGGAAACAGCACAAAAGCTGGCCCATGCGCCAGTAGAGATCACATTGATCGACAGACATAACTATCATCTGTTCCAGCCGTTGCTCTACCAGATTGCCATTGCAGGTCTCGTTCCTTCGCAGATCGCCTATCCCTTGCGGACGATTTTTCGCCACCAGAAAAATCTTACCTTCCAAATGGGTGAAGTCACCTCCATCGATTTCAATGCACGTTATATCCGCACAAATGGATCGGTGATCGCCTATGACTATCTTGTGCTCGCCATTGGCGGGCAGACAAACTTCTTTGGTGTCACAGGTGCGGAGGAAAACGGCTTTCAGCTCAAGAGCATCGAAAGTGCAACCGGCACACGCAACCATTTGCTCAGGATGCTGGAGCAAGCCAGCCGTGAAGTGGACGCCGAGAAAAGAAAGGCGCTGCTCACTTTTGTGGTTGTTGGGGCTGGCCCAACTGGCGTGGAGACTGCTGGCGCCCTGGCAGAATTGATTACCCATGTGATGACGAAGGATTATCCTCACATGGATTTACAGGAAGTTCGTGTCCTCTTAATTGAAGCAACCGGCAGTGTTATGGCAGCGTTTCCCGAGGAACTTCGGAAAGCGACCATGGAGCTATTGGAAAGCAAGGGAGTAGAAATCTTTCTGAACACACGATTGACAGAGTACAACGGTCAAACAGTCACAGCCGCCGATGGAAGTCAAATCAATGCCTATACGTTGATCTGGACAGCAGGCGTACGTTCCGCTGAACTCACCGACCGGCTCGGAGTCCGGCAGGCAGCTGCGGGACGGGTACGAGTCGATCCCACGTTGCAGCTGCCTCAGCGTCCGGAGGTCTTTATCATCGGCGACGCAGCTTACCTCGAGGATGGAAAGGGACAGCCTTTGCCCATGTTAGCGACGGTCGCTCAACAGGAGGCAAAGTTTGCAGCGTTGAATATCCAAAAAATCTTAAATGGGGAAAGCCCTGAGCCATTCCAATACAAAGATCCGGGTCTGCTCGCGACGATCGGGCGGAACGCGGCGGTCGCGCGCATTTGGGGCCTCTCCTTCAGCGGATTCATCGCCTGGGTGATCTGGGTTGCGCTGCACATCTATCGCCTGATCGGTTTTCGAAATCGGTTGGTGGTGCTTATCAACTGGGCGTGGGATTATGTCTTTTACGATAATCAGGTGAGACTGATCACAAGGGAATAAGGTTTTGATAATGGGTGGCAAAATACGCGCCGAACAATCCGAATGCATTGACGAGAAAATGCAGGAAGATCCCGGGCCAGACAGAGTTTGACCGGTGATAGACATACGCAAGCACATTTCCCAAAATAAACGTTGGGATCAGCGCAACCAGGTCCAGATGCGCAGCCGCGAAGATCGCCGAGCTTAATAACATGCCGGCTGGCCAGCCATAGCGTGCACGAAATCCCTGAAAGAGAAATCCTCTAAAAAATATCTCTTCGACGAGGGGAGCAAAGATAGCGCCTACAATAAAAAACCAGAGAGGCGATTTAAGCGCGGCAAACATTTTTACAATCTCTTCCCCCTGTGTATCCACTCCCAGACCAAACAATAATAGGTTGTGCACTATGATGAGGATATAACCGCCAACCAGCAAGCCGCAGCCAATACTTAAAGTACTCCAACTAAATTTGCCAAAGCCAAGAGCCTTCCAGTGAATGCCTCTCGAGGCAAAGATGATGACTACTGGCAACAGGTAGGCAAGCTCGAGAAGGACGATCAATGCACTTTGTGCAAGTGTTGCTTTGGAACTCTGTAATGTGATAATAAATATAATGAGATTAATCACGATAAGCAGGAGGACGCCGATCCAGTTGTCCATGAATTTCCATGGGACAGAGTAGCTGGGGGTCTCAGGCGCTGAAATCGGCTGCTGACGTTCTACATTCATTTTCCTTCCATTTCCCGATACATAAACCACTGACCCTTGCGGTCATCTATATTTTTCATGGCGCGGTCATAGTAAATATCGAAAACCTGATGGGTGTCCGTTAACACACGGAAATAAAATCTGCCCACGTTGAGCGAGCCGCGACTGGAGGCGACTGCCGCGTGGGCGGGCCGCATATTACGCGCCACGCGAAGCGTGCCGCGCCTGGAAAAATCACTCCATGAGGAGAGCATCTCCCTTACATGATATGTTTTGTCCTCCCAGACGAATCCGTTGGGACAGTCAGGACTTTTCTCTCGTGCCGGAGGCGTATCGAAAATGGGTTCGATTAGATTGTCATAAAAATGAATTGCCTGGTAGTTATCCGCCAAAAGATTTAAACCTTATAAGGATCTTCTGCCTGTAAAAAGGCAAGCAACATCCCTTGCATGGGATGATTAACGAGCCATTCCCGCACTTGTTTTACCTGTTCGTAATCAGCCTCACCAAGTTTTTCAAGATAGATTTGATCGAGATGATTTTTTGTTTCCACGGCGCGCAGGTTATCCTGCCAGGGGCGCGTAAAGAACTCATTTAGGTTGTCATGCAGGTTGCGGTCGATGAGCACTTCCCACTCGTGCTGGTCGAGCCAGATCCCATTGCAACTGCGGCAGCGGTCAACATAAAATTCGGTATCGGGGAGCACCTTGTAACGCGCCATGATATGACCGCAATCGGGGCAGAGTTTTAATTCCTTTACCTCCCAGGAGGGATCGATTTCCATGCCACCCTCTTTTGGAGGAAATTCATGACCCAGGGTCCGTCGCCAGGCGAGATAGGCATTGGATGAAATTGAGACTCCCTTACAGTTCGAACACTGCCGGGCGGGTAGTCCTTCCAAAAGCGTGATGGGGCCAAGAAGCACATTTTTGCAGACCGGGCATCTCATATCAGCCTCCAATAGAAGTAAACGTACCGAATTATATTGCTCTTTCCAAAATTACAATGCTCGTGTGGCACCGCCATCTGCATCCAGGATCGCGCCCTGGATATAGGAAGCCTGTGGGGAGGCTAAAAATGCAACGGCACGCGCAATCTCGGCCGGATCACCAAAGCGTTCGATTTTCATATCACGCGACAGACGTGTTGCGGATTCTTCCAGGCTAATATTGTTATTTTTTGCATAGTTCTGAATGCGAATCTGCAGGCGGTCTGTGGCTATCGAGCCGGGATTAATGGCATTGACGCGCACACCCTCTTTGACCCCTCGATCTGCCAGGGCTTTGGTGAGATTCATGAGCGCGGCGTTGACCGTACCCCCAATGGTGAATTCCGCACTTCCCTTTTTACCACCGATGCCGATAATGTTAATAATCGTTCCCTGGCTGGCTTGCAGATGCGACCAGGCGGCGCGTGACA
>DATFQC010000029.1:0-3406 GCA_035264425.1 Anaerolineales bacterium | reverse complement strand
AACCATAAAGGGGAAACCCTTGTAGAAGTCAATAACTTAGTTAAGTATTTTCCTGTGCGCGCAGGGTTATTACAGCGGGTGGTCAATCAAGTGAAAGCTGTGGACGATATAAGTTTCTTTGTGAAAAAAGGGGAAACGCTTGGACTGGTGGGCGAATCGGGTTGTGGCAAAACCACCGTGGGACGAACCATGCTTCGTCTGATCGAACCCACCGCCGGCGCCGTAAAGTTCCAGGGACAGGATGTGTTCTCCATGAAGCCGCGCGACCTCAAGATCGCGCGGCGCGATATGCAGATCATTTTTCAGGATCCATACGCTTCACTCGACCCGCGCGTACCGATCGGTGAATCGGTAATGGAGGGACTACACATCCATAAGATTGGCACGCCCAGAGAACGTGTGGATATTATGATGGAAACTCTTACCAAAGTTGGGCTCGAGAGTTATCATTCGCGACGCTATCCCCATGAATTTTCCGGTGGTCAGCGCCAACGTATTGGTATCGCGCGGGCACTGGCGCTGCGTCCCAAATTTATTATCTGTGATGAGCCAGTTTCAGCGCTGGATGTTTCCATTCAGTCCCAGGTTCTGAATATCCTGAAGGACTTGCAGGCGGAGTTTGGTCTCACCTACCTCTTCATTGCTCATAATCTGTCTGTGGTGGAGCATGTGTCCAATCGTGTCGCAGTGATGTATTTGGGCAAAATGGTGGAGATGACCTCTCGTGAAGAGTTGTTTCGTAATCCATTACATCCTTATACACAAGCGCTGATGTCTGCAATTCCGGTTCCCAATCCACGCCTGAAAAGACAGCGCACAATTTTAAAGGGCGATGTGCCAAGTCCTCTGAACCCGCCACAGGGCTGTCGGTTCCATACGCGCTGCCCGGTGGCGATTGAAAAATGTTCACACGAGGAACCTCCGTTTATTGAAGTCAGCACTGACCATTGGGTGGCTTGCTGGCTGGCGCAATAACGTGATAAAGTGATTTTGTATGTCCGCGCCCTCTATCCTCCTCGTCGACGATCAGCGTGATATAGTCCGACTCCTTCATTCAACTCTCCAAACACTGGGTCACCAGTTGGATATCATTGATGCACCTTCCGGCGAGGAAGCTTTGCTTGAGGCATCCCGTAAAAAGGTTGATCTATTGGTGGCAGATTATCTTTTGCCGGGTATCTCAGGCGTGGAATTGATGCGCAAAGTCCGGGCCCGCAACCCGGAATTAAAAGTGATTTTCATCTCAGGTGTGACCGAACGCAAGGCCCGTAATGAGATGCTCAGCGCCGGTGCTGTCGCGGTCTTTGATAAGCCCATCCCAATCGCAGATTTTCTGGATGCAGTTGAACGCAGCCTTGGTTTGGTGCGAACGATCTTCCCACCTGAATCGAGTAAGGAAGCAGAAGCACACCGTCAGACTCTTTCTGAGTTATTGAGCGGGTTTCGCCAGAAGATCAAAGCCGATGCTGTATTCCTCATCAGTGACCGCGGTCGCGTCTTGGCACGAGCCGGGGACTTATATGATAGCAGTATGGAGGTTTCCCTCCTCTCTGCATTGATGGCGATCTACAGTGCGGGGTTGAAAGTTTCCCGATTCATTCATCAGGAAAATCTAGATAATTATCACGTTTTCCGTGGCGGAGATCATGATTTGATTCTGATCCCGGTCAATTCAGCGCACGCACTGCTGCTGGCTGGCAGGGATCTTGCCAGGTCAGACCGCATGCTAAAAACGGTGGAGGGGATACTTTTTGTGCGCGGCGATGTGGAAAATGTATTGCAGTCGCTTGGAGTGGCACCCACGCCGATCATAATGGAATCAATGATCCCTGAGCCTGAACCGCTGGCGTTGGCACCCGAGGAACCTGAACCAGAAGTTGACGTCGATGCGTTGTTTGCATCTGCAGGCGCTAAATCTCCAGTGAAGGACATTGACGCGTTTTGGAGTGATGCTGTGGAGAAAACCAGCAAAATTTCTTCTAATCCGGATGTAATTTCATTTGAGGAAGCGAGCAAATTGGGTCTAGCGCCGGGTAAGACCATGCCCATTAAATTAACGGGTTCCTTGAAGGACACCGGTTCCCTCAAGCCGCCCAAGTGACACACCGTATCTGCGCACGGTGTAGGTGTTGCCCATCACCAGTCTGCTGTGATACAATGTGCGACGCACTGGGGCGTGGTGCAAGGGCAGCACACCAGCCTTTGGAGCTGTGGATCTTGGTTCGAATCCAGGCGCCCCAGCCTTTGCCTGAAACAGGCATCCCGCTACGGCGGGCTTCTTTTCTACCGCTGTTTGATAAATTACTAAACTTTTTCGAAGATCTGTATCCTGGAATCAAATTTTTGTTTAGTATACGTTCCAAACATGTGAGCGGTACCATCTGAAATAGGATTTGTGGCGAAAGGCAAGCCCCCGCCGTCAAATCCTATTTTTGTTTGCCCCTTTGGAAATGTTCATCATTTCCGCACGTGGGGCGGTAGAGGTGACATTGAAGATTACAGCCGTTCTCCTCGCTGCAGGGCAGGGCACGCGTATGAAGTCTGAACTGCCAAAAGTTTTGCATCCTTTGTGTGGGAAACCCATGTTGTGGCACGTGGTAGAAGCGTTGAAAACTGTTACAACAGAACAACCTGTTGTCGTTGTGGGTCATGGAGCGGAGCAAGTAAGGAAGTACGTGGGAAATTCTGCCGAATGTGTTTTGCAGGAACCACAATTGGGCACCGCTCACGCTGCGTTGCAGGCTGAATTATTGCTCAAAGACAAAACGGATTATGTGATCATTACCTACGCGGATATGCCGCTCCTGCGTGGGGAAACATTCAAGCAGCTCCTGGAAACACAGCGCCTCAACGCCGGACCGCTGAGCCTGCTGACCGTTATCGCAGATGATCCGCGCGGTTTTGGGCGAATCATGCGAAAGGCCGATGGAACCGTGGAAGCTATTGTTGAGGAATATGTTGCCACACTCGAGCAACGCGAGATCAAGGAACTGAACGTGGGCGCGTATTGCTTCAAAGCAGAGTGGTTATGGGACGCTTTGCATCGTATCGAGAAGAATCCGAAAAAAGGTGAATATTATTTAACAGATATTGTTGAGCTGGCTGTGAGAGAGAACTTGCCGGTACAGGCCGTGGTACACGATGATTTTATGGAAACAATTGGAATTAACACGCGTGTGCATTTGAGTGAAGCCGAAGCCGCCCTACGCATGCGGATCAATCATGAACATATGTTAAATGGTGTGAGCATGATGAACCCGGCCTCCACCTATATTGAAATTGGTGTAAAGATTGGCAAAGACACAACCATTCTTCCAAACACATATCTACATGGAAACATTGTAATTGGTGAAAGAAATACTATTGGACCGAACACCATTATCCGTAACACGACAATTGGGAATGA
>DATFQC010000028.1:0-14114 GCA_035264425.1 Anaerolineales bacterium | reverse complement strand
AAAGGGACTGATCGCCACCTATCTTGGCGACAACACTCATGCGAGTAGTACCGACGGTGAGTCACACCTGGTGGGAACTAGCAATGTAATACCGACCCCTACTCGTAGGCCGACTCCTCTGCCTCCCCCTCCGCTGATCGGGCTCAACGAATTCGTGCCGCGCCCCGGTCATGACTGGAACAACGACGGCGTGATCAACGTGGGAGATGAATATATCGAACTCCTCAACCACGGTGTGATCGATGTGAATCTCAGCGGTTACAGCCTGGATGATGAGGTCAATATCGGTTCCAACCCGTACCGCCTTCCCTCGATCACTCTCAAGCCCGGCGAACGCCACGTCTTTTATGGCAGTGAAACGGGTCTTTTGCTCAGCGACGGTGGGGATGGTGTCCGGCTGCTCAAGCCGAACGGACAACTTGAAGATGCCTACAACTATTTCGTTGTCCGTTTCCCAGATCAATCCTATTGCCGCCTGCCCGATAACGGTGGACTGGATGATTGGAATCAGAATTGTTTCCCAACGCCCGGCCTGCAAAATTCCCTGAGCGGAAGTTCTGTGAACCCGCCTACAACTGGGGGTGCCGAGAACCTGTGTCCGATTGCCGATACGCTTCCGCCTGAATTTGTACTGGCAGAATGCCCACCTTTTGGGAACAATATCTGGAATCCGGCGTACTGGGATAAGCTTGGCTGGTTTGACGAGAAAAATTTGCCTGAAAGCCCGGGCAAATGGCCGGTCTTTGCAGAATAAGTGAACAGGACGACTCATCAGTGAGTCGTCCTGTTTTGTTATTTTATGCTTTTAGTATAGTCAATACAATAATTCTGGCGTGGATCCTGACTTAAGGATCGTTATTAGTCTTCCCCGGCCCTTGCGACTTCTTCCGCCTCGAACACCACCTCTTCCTTGCCTGTCAGCTTTTCCTCCACTTTTTGAGTGATCAGGTTCAAATGACCGGGGTGTGACACAAAGTCCAGGTCATCGGCAGGGACAGCCAGTATGGGGCAAAGGGTAAAGTTATCGATCCAGGTTTCGTAAAGATTGTTCAGTCCGCTCAGGTAATCAGAAGTAATCGTCTGCTCGTAGGCGCGACCTCGGTTTGAAATTCGATTCATTAACGTAGGGACCGAGGCCCGTAGATAGACGACCAAATCGGGTGGCGGGAGGAAACGCATGGTCGTCTCATAGAGTTCACGATAGGTCAGGTAGTCGCGGTATTGAATGTGTCCCTGCAGGTATAAATTTTGAGCGAAGATCTCAGCATCTTCATAGACACTGCGATCCTGAACGACCGAAGAGGGATGTTTTGCGAGGTCATAGTGGGAGCGCAAGCGGTGTGTGAGAAAGAAAATTTGTGAATGGAATGACCAGGCATCCATATCTGCGTAGAAATCGGCAAGGTAAGGATTCTCAGCCACCGGTTCGAAAAATGGCTCCCATCCCAGGCGGACCGAAAGCAACTCTACCAGTGTGGATTTCCCAACCCCGATATTCCCGGCGATGGCAACAAATTTTTTCATCTCTCCTCCGAAGAAAATATGTGCAGGCGAAGATCAAACGTTTCTCTTAAAAGATCCTGCGTGTCCCGGTGTGATCTTTGTAGTTAAGAGGTTTTTACAACGCAGTTTCCATTTTCGGTTATTTTGGGATTTCCCCAGCCAGTTCCTTGTCAATGACTTGTTTGAATACATCGAGTGGCTGCGCACCCACCACAGCCAGGCCATTGATAAAGAAAGTGGGTGTCGAGCGGATGCCGAGATTGATGGCAAAGTCACTGTCTGTTTCGATCGTTTTTTGATATTTATGATCGTTCAGACAGGCTTCAAACGTTTGCATGTTCAGACCCAGGTCTTGAGCATACTGAAGGTAAACATCCTTCCCCAAAGACTCGCTGCCGAAAAGTTTATCATGATACTTCCAGTATACATCCTGCTCGCCCGCACACATGGCAGCTTCCGCGGCTGCCAATGCGTCGGGATGGATCGAAGTCAACGGCAAGTTGCGATAGACCAATTTGATCTTACCCGGATAGGCCGCCAGTAACGGCTTATAAACCTCTGCATGCCAGCGACGGCAGAATGGGCACTCGAAATCGCTGAATTCCACAATCGTGATCGGTGCATCCGCTGGGCCGAGAGCATAAAAATTATCTGTGGGAATGTCATAGCGTGTATATTGTGGCTGCTGTGTGACAGGTGCTTCACTTACCCCGTTCGACGGACCTGTAGATTGACTCGTCGTCTGGGCGCTCAGCGCGTTCGCTCCAACTGAGTCCATTCCCCAGACTACATAGCCAAGCAGTATGCCCGCTGCGAATGCCAGCACGGTCAATACAGCATATAAATGACTGCGTTTAAAGGTGACCGTATCCTCTTGAATGACAGGTGATTCCAGATTTTCTGGAAGTTCTTCGGGCTCAATGATTGTCTCAATTACCGGTTCGCTTGCCAGTTCATCATCAGGTTCGATAGTTTTTTTCTTTCGGGGGGGCATAACGAAGATTATAACATGCAGGCAAAGACAGTCCATTTGTTACTTTTGCAGGGAATTGGCGTATATTTTATAGAGTGCCACACACATGTAAAGCATGCCTATCTAAACCAAAATCTGATAGCTAAGCCTACACCTTGCTTTGAAAGTTTAGTAAATTATGAGACAAGCGGTGAGCAGGTGACAGTCACAAGCTACGCTCCTTGAATGTGGCTGCCACCGTGCTGATACTTTTGATCTGGAGGTTTAAATGACAACACGTACTGAACGCCATATACCCTGGTTTTTATGGCCCTTTGCCGCGATCTGGAAATTACTGGCAGTTATCGTTGAATTGACAGGTCGTCTGGTTGCAATGATTCTTGGGATTGTGTTGATGCTCGTCGGCGTCATTGTCAGTCTGACGCTGATCGGTGCCATCGTCGGTGTTCCGCTCGCGATCGTCGGTCTGCTGTTGTTCATCAAAGGGATTTTCTGAAAGAGCCATATGGTTCTGGAGTCCAGAGATTCTGGCATTGGACTCCATCACCTTAACAGCAAAGAGTGCAAAGACTTTTTGAGTCTTTGCACTCTTTGCTGTTTTTCGCGGTTTGAAGACTATGAAATATTGGCTTTCGGCTCAGGCCCTCGTCTTCGAAACGGGATCAGGATCCGGTCCCGGAACGAAGCGAGAGCTTTCCGTACCTGTGGAATGCGTGTGATCAAAAAGAGGACAATGATCACCGAGTAGATCAGTGGGCGGATAATATCCCCGCGCAGTTGGAAGAAATCGCCTTTTTTGCCCCAGGCATAATGCAGCGCGGCCAGCGGCGCAATCAAATAAACGAATTGATGCAGTCGTTTCCAGTTTTTGCCGAGTCGCTTCTTCCAGATATCGAAGGAGGTAAATGCCAAAGGGATCAGCATCAGGAAGGCCAGCATGCCGACAACGATATACGGTTTTTCAAAGATGGTTTGAACGATCAAACTCCAGGCCAGCCCGTAATCAAGATCGATAAAAATGATCACATGGATGGTCGCGTACAGGAATGCATACAGGCCTAGTGCGCGCCGTCGCTTGAGGAGTTCACGCCAACCAAAAATGTTATTAAGCGGAGTGCACGCCAGGGAAAGGACAAGCAATGTAATGGCATGTCGCCCTGTCCGTTGTTCCAACGCCTGGATTGGATTGGCGGTCAAATGATGATTAAAATAGTCGATAATCAGGCGCACAAGGGCCGACCATCCATAAATATGGATGGCGACTTGAAGAGGGGTATAGCGTTGAAAAAAAGATTTCATTGAAAATTCCAATCAAAACCCGAAAGTCTCCTCCTTACTCGTACATTCTTTCTTGCAGGATTCCTCGCAATTCTTAATCAGGTTTGCAACAAAGACTTTTAGGGTTTGCGTTGTTAATAATTTGAAGTCAAATCCATGCCTTGATAAAGGGATGCGACCTGCTCTGCATATCCGTTGAACATCAATGTTTCCCGGTGCCCCAGTTCGCCGATGCGTCGCTCGGAGGCCTGCGACCAGCGCGGATGTGTCTGCGTTGGATTTACGTTGGAATAGAAACCATATTCCTTCCGATTGACAGATCTCCAAAATGTGCCGGGTTGTTGATCAACCAGTTCGATTTTGACAATAGACTTGATCGATTTGAATCCATACTTCCACGGCACAACCAAACGAATGGGAGCCCCGTCCGGATTAGGCAATGACTGGCCATATAAGCCGGTTGCCAAAATGGTCAAATTATGCATCGCTTCATCGAGACGCAACCCTTCTTTATAAGGCCAGGGATAGAGATGGCTTCCCTCATGGGGAAATTGTTCCGTATCCAGGAGCGTTTCAAAGCGGACAAATTTTGCAGCTGAGGTCGGTTCCACTTCTTTCAAAAGGCTGGCGAGCGGAAACCCCATCCAGGGGATGACCATGCTCCAGGCCTCCACACAGCGCAGGCGGTAGACACGTTCTTCCTCTGGAAATCTTTTGAGCAAGTCTTCAATCGCATATTTTTTGGGATGATTGACCAACCCATACACTTCGACTGTCCATGGGTGACTCTTGAAATTCTTCGAAAGACGATTCACTGCTTCTTTGTTCTCGCTAAATTCATAAAAATTGTTGTAATGGGTAATATCTTCGAATGAATTGGCGGGGTCGCCGACCTCGTCTTTTTTGACCGGAAAAGCACTCATTTCACTTTCTGTTGCCTTTGGTGCGCACGACACCAATAGCGCGGAGCCTGTCACAATACCTGCGGCTTTGAGAAAATCGCGCCGTGAGAGATAAAGAGAGTGGGGCGTGATCTCAGAGGATTTCACAGGGATGGATTTATATAGGTCGGTCATTTAAATCCTGCTATCGATTAATAATCCTGAATTAGATCCATACCTTTGTAAAGCGACGCGACCTGTTCCCCATATCCATTGAACATCAACGTTTCGCGACGACCCAATTCGCCGATGCGGCGCTCGGAAGCCTGCGACCAGCGTGGATGGGGACGGTTGGGATTTACGTTGGAATAAAACCCATATTCGCCGGGTCCAACCATGCTCCACAATGTAGTAGGCTGTTCGGCAACCAATTCGATCTTCACAATGGATTTAATGGATTTGAACCCATACTTCCACGGGACAACCAGCCGGATGGGTGCGCCATTCGGGTTGGGCATTGGCTCCCCGTACAAGCCGGTTGCCAACAGCGTTAGGTCATTCATGGCTTCGTCGAGTCGCAGCCCTTCCTGGTAAGGCCATGGATAGAATGGACTGGTCTGACCGGGCATTTGCTCCGGGCGCAGGACCGTTTCAAAACGGACGTACTTTGCGTCTGAAGTAGGTTCCACTTCCTTCAAGAGGCTTGCTAATGGAAAACCGTTCCATGGGATGACCATGCTCCAGGCTTCTACACAGCGCAGGCGGTAAACCCGCTCCTCCTGCGGAAAGCTTTTTAGCAAATCTTCGAGCGCGTACTTTTTCGGGTTGTTCACCAAACCATACACTTCGACTGTCCACGGCTCGGTGACGAAATCTTTTGAAAGCGGATTGACAGCTTCCTTGTCGGTACTGAACTCGTAGTAATTATTGTAGTTGGTGATATCCTGGAGTGAATTTGCAGGAGCACCCAACTCGTCCATTTTTGCCGGGAGATCGGGCATTTCGCCTACTGGGGCAGTTGTTGCTGTTGTACTGGGAGCGCAGGCAGCCAACAAAGCCGACCCGGTTACAATGCCTGCGGCTTTCAGAAAATCCCGCCGCGAAAGGTATTGTGAATAGGGTGTGATTTCGGATGATTTGACAGGTACCGACTTAAATTTATTGTCCATGATTACCTCATTTGCTGGAGCGACCCATTAGGATTGATTCGGGAATTTGAATAATCCGTTCTTGGTAGGTCGCCCTTGCGATTATTGATACGGTTCTTCCAACAAGGCCTTAATATTCTCTTCGGTCTCTTTATATCTTCCTTCGCCGATATGCACATAACGAATGTGACCCTGCTTATCGATCAAATATAAAGCAGGCCAGTAATTGTTTCGATAAGCCTTCCAGGTTGCGCCATCGTTATCCTGTGCCACGGCATACTGAATATCATTTTGAGCGATGGCGTCTTTCAAATTCGCGAGATCAGCTTCATAGGAAAATTCAGGAAAATGATTTCCGATGATGACAAGTCCCTGGTCTTTGTATTTGGAATGCCATTCCTTCAAAGAGGGCATTACATGCTGACAATTGATGCAACCAAACGTCCACATTTCGACGATCACCACCTTGCCGCGCAAATCCGCAATATGGTAAGGTGCATCAACATTCAGCCAGGTATCGTTCATTAATTCGGGGGCAGGACCCAGGTCCGGGAGGGAAGCGAGTTTTGGCATAGAAGCATCCATGGACTGCGCCTGCATGTCACTTAGTTGAGGCGCACATCCGAAAAGAAGTAGAGCAATCACTCCAAAAAGAAAACGTTTCATTGTCATCCTTCCTGATAGCTTCATTCTAAGAAAACTTCCTTACGAAAGGATTACGGAAAGTTAAGAAGACCCTAAAGGTTTCTACCTCACGTTTTCACTTTGATGAGTCTACAAAACCCTTTAGCGTCTAATTATGGGATATGGAAGGTGAAGCGCGTGCCTTGTCCTACTTTGCTTTCGACTCGAATATCGCCCCCATGTGCCTGAAGGATGCCGCGCGCAATGGCAAGTCCCAGCCCGGCGCCGCCGGTGCCGCGGTTACGGGATTTCTCGCCACGATAAAAACGTTCGAAGATGTGTGGGATATCCTGTGAGCGGATGCCTTCGCCCGTGTCGCTGACCGTCACTTCCACGCCCGAGCTTGTTCGCCGCGCTTCGACTTTGATCTCCCCATGGCTGGTTGTGTGTCGCAATGCATTGCTGATGAGATTATTGAACACGCGTCCGACGGCCTGTGTATCCATAAAGACCGGGTCAACGTTGGACGCAACCTGACCCTCCAGTTTTACTTCCTGTTTCACGGCAAGATGAGAAAAACTTTCCAATGTATCCGAGATAAGATCGTTGAGGGACGCCTCCGCGCGCTGAAGCGGAAAGCCACCGGCATCCAGCTGTGACATCTGAAAGAGGTCATCAATTAATGCAGAAAGCGACATCACGTCGCGCTGTGCGGTGAGTAGATAGCGTTTAACCATGTCCGGATCTTCCACCACTCCATCAGACAGCGCCTCCAGGATCGCCCGCATGGAGGTCAGTGGGGTTTGCAGATCATGCCCTACCCAGGCAATCAGGTCGCGGCGCAGAGTTTCGAGTTCGCGTTGCTTCTGGTCCGCGGTTTGCAGTTGTTCTGCCATCTGGTTGAATGTCACCGCCAGTGCGCTGACTTCATCCCGCCCACTCACCGGGACGCGCGTTTGCAAATTACCCTCCGCAAGCTTTTCTGCGGCCTCTTTCAGAAGGTTGATCCGCATCGTCACCGTGCTGGAGAGGAAGTATCCCAATATCATCGCGATACCACCTGCAAAGACAAGCAGGACAATCGCCAACAGAAGATCGTGTTGACTGGCAAACATCAACTGGGCGGAAAACCAAACATTGAAGAACGTAAGAAGGCTGGCAAGACCATATCCGCCAAGCAACGTCCAGCGCAGGGTGGGTGATAAATCAACCCAGCCAAAGCGATAAGCTCCATAACCCACCAATGCAGAAGCGAAGGCTGTAATGCCCAGGAATAAAGCCATTAATCCAAGTTCATTGGAGGGCGGCGACATGAGCATATTGAAGAATGCCAGCGAAATTGCGACAATAAAAAGGATGCCAAACGCAAGGCGGGTCAACATGGGAAGACGGGAAAGAGATAGTTTCATAGATTTTTATTATGTCTTTGCGAGGAGCGTTTGCGGCGACCAAGTAATCTTATGTTATTGAGGAGATTGCTTCGCTCACTGTGTTCGCTCGCAATGACATTACGGCTCGAACTTATAGCCAACTCCCCACACAGTCAATAATCGCGCGGGTTGGGATGGGTCGAGTTCGATCTTTTCACGCAGACGGCGCACATGCACGGTTACCGTACCAGGATCGATATATTGCGCGCCACCCCAGATCCGTGCAAGCAATTGCTCGCGCGTAAAAACCTGTTTCGGATGCCGTGCCAGCAGGTACAACATATCAAACTCTTTTGCCGTCAAATCAACCTGCATGTCCTTGACCGTGACGACTCGGCTGCGCGGGTTGATGGTCAATTCATCGAAGGATAGGTTGTTGTCAGGCTCTGCCTCCTGCTGTTCCCGCCCGAGACGGCGCAGCACTGCCCGCACGCGGCTCACCAATTCCTGGGGGCTGAATGGCTTGACCACGTAATCATCCGCACCCATTTCGAGCCCGGTGATACGATCCACTTCCGAGCGACGCGCGGTCACCATGATGATCGGCACGTTAGAACGGTCGCGCAGCCAGCGGGTAAGCGAGAGACCATCTACCTCCGGAAGCATCAGATCGAGGATCACCAAATCTGGCTTGCGTTTTTCGAACATATTCATCGCCTGTCTGCCATCGGACGCGATCTGTACACTATAGCCCGCGCGTTTGAGATATAGGCTGACCACTTCGGCAATGCTGTTTTCATCCTCAACAATCAGGATAAGAGTTTCACTCATCATTTAAATTAATGATACCCCACTGAGATATGAATTGGTATATGTGTTCAGAAATTTGTAAGAATTTAATTTTCCCTCTTTTTAAAGTAGTGCACTAATCCTCCAGTGCTTCTTGCAGTACCTGAAACTCGTCATAGGAAAGGATATGGTCGCGTCCCGCTTCCTTGGCGCCATACATGGCCTGGTCTGCCGCGCGTAGAACTGCTTCGCGTGTCTCGCCGTTGATCGGGAAACAGGCAATCCCCATCGAAATCGTGATGGTCAGTTTGTACTGGCCATACGGCACATGGAGTGAATTAAGAGACTGACGCACACTTTCTGCACGCTCATAGGCAGTCGTCAGATTAATATTTGGCATAACGACCACAAATTCCTCACCACCAAAACGACAGGCGAAGTCACCTCGGCGGCACTCTTCAGAAAGAGTCATTGCCAGTGCTTTCAGAACTTCATCACCGGCTTCGTGTCCATAGGTATCATTGACCCGCTTGAAATGGTCAAGATCGATCATCATGACGCAAACAGAATAATTTTCGCGCCCGGCCCGGGCAAGCTCGCGCTCAAGTGTCTCTTCAAGATAACGCCGGTTGAAAAGATTTGTGAGCGGATCACGTATAGCTTGTTCACGTAATTTGGTTTGTAAGGAACTGATCTCAATTAATTGTGCCTGTAAACGATCATTGACATATCGTAGTCTTTTTTCGACATGCTTGCGTTCTGTAACATCGCGAAAGACGATTAAGCGCCCGTTCAGAAGCCGACTCTGATCGTATAACGGAGTTACATGTAAATCGAGGTAACGAGAGGGGTCTTTGGGGATCTTTAATTCGGTACGCGTCTCCATCCTATCCAGGAGAAGATCGGTTTTTTCCATCCAGGGTTGAAAAACATCAAACGCATTTTTCCCCATATAAAATGAAACCTTTTTTTCAATAAAGTTTTCCATGGCCGGATTCATATCTACAATGCGGTTTTGAGCATCGAGCACCAGGATACCATCACGCAGGTTTTCGATCAAATGGCTGCGTGCAATGGGAATCAGATCCATAAAATTGGTGCGCATGACCGCTACAACAAAAATAACTCCTGATAAGCCGAACGTAAGGGGAGCAAAATCCAAACCATGCAAAACATCGAAATAGTTTTCACTGTAAATACTGGTTGCCCACGGAAGGATGGAACCCATGATGATGAGACGGTACTGATTTTGATACAGAGTACCTAAATGCAATGCAGCCTGACTTAACAGAAGGAGGCCCATTCCAATCATTGCATAGGAATAGATTACATTTACAAAGTACAGCGGTCCGCGAGTGAACTCCAGCGCCATAAAATCATTGATCTGGACCGTTTTCAAGGACAGATACAAAAGATGATGATATGGGTTCGTCCACTGCAATAATATAGCCACGACAGGATAAATCGAAAGTAGGAGCAGATTTCGCTGTGTGAGCCAGACATCATTGTGAGTAAATGCAAGGACAAAAAGAAGAAACAACGTTGGAAGAGATGCCACCCCTATAAACATGATGTTGAGCCAAAAGATCTTGGCTCCCACCGAGATATCCATCCAGCGCGCGGAATAAAACCCGGACCAGATTGTCATGGAAAGGAGTAACAGGCGTAGCATCAAAGAGCCCGGCGCAGAACGACGCCAGGCGATGAGCGATGCAATAAAAGAAATGAGTGCAGAAAAAATCGAAAGAATTGCGTATGGATGAATATGAATGTGCATTGCTTTCCAAAAATTCAATTAATTGTAGCCGTCCATACCGGTATTGACTTTGCAAGCGGCTTACAGATTTGTGTAGTCATTTGTGGATAGTTAGGTGTAGAGAGCCGTGCTAACGTTTTAATAAAAAGACTCCTCATTTGAGGAGTCTTTTCTGCAATAATCTCTTACATGAGAAGTTATTCTTTTCCAAACGATTGTAGTGCAGCCTCTCTGCTTTCATACATGGGAATGTTCTGCAAAAAACCTGTGATGCCAAGCACGTTATAAATCTGCGGAGGTGCATTGCATAATTTTAAATGCGCGATTTTGAAGTGATCCTCTTTCGAGGTGAAAATTTGATAAACCTTTTGAAGTGCCCGCATGCCGGCGCTGGTCAGCGTATCGAGCTCGCTCATGTCGATGAGAACATAACGCGCGCCGCTGTCATACGCATTACGTGCGGCTTCCAGCAATTGTTCTTCACTTTGTGCATCCAGCCAGCCACGCAGTTGTAAAATTGTCACGGGTACGTCTGCCTGCGTTTGTTCGGATGAGATTCTTAAGTCGCTGTTCATTCTCTGCTCCTCGCTGCTTGTTCTGTTAATTGCATTTTAACACGTTCACATCAGGAACGATGCTATGGAAGAGTCACATATTCTGCGCCCACATAACCGCGCTGGTTATTGGGCCCGCGCACATATAGCCATTGGTTGACTTTTCCAACCTTCGCCTTTGCTTTCTGTGCAGGTTCGATTACATTCAAGCGCGTCCCTGCCTTGAGAATTGCGATCAATGTGCCACCTTTTGAGGCTGTCTTTCGTAAACGCAATCCACTCGTGCCCACTGCGCTGGAGACCACCACCACCAATTTATCTTTATCTTCCTTAGGCGGCTCTACAGGTGTGGATGGCTCGCTGGATGCGCTCGGCGTTGTTGGAGAGGAAGGTAGTGCTGGAGGTTCAGGGGTGGAGGAGGGCGGTTCCCCCACCGGAACGGGGACTGGTTCTGTCACAGGGGAGGGAGTCGCCTGTGCGACTTTTTCCAAATACCAGGCCGCAGCGAAGCCCTCCTGTCCCTGGGATGTGCGGACGCGGACCCACTGGTTGATCGCACCAATTTTGGATCCGCCATCTGGTTCCAGCAGCAGTAATTGGGATCCCGCGGGAACAGAAACAACTACATTTGCCATGCTCGAGGTATCGATGCTCGAGCGGACATTCAAGCCCCATGTGACCGAGTCCTTGACATGGACATAGGCTCCGCCCGTGGAACTGGGAATAGTTCCCGGCGTAGAGGGAGTCGAGATCGGCACACTAGGGCCGGACCCGTAGGCTTCGTACAAAATGATATGCGAGATCGCGCGCCGGAGCGGATTCCCCTGCGCGTATCGTTTCATCAGGAGATCTTCTTTGGTGATATCTGTTTGATACGGCCATGGATCGAGCATCAAATAATCATCGCCCTTTTTGCTGTAGAGCACAACCCAATGGGTTTGGATGCCCGGAGCATTGGAATGATCCACCTGGACGATTGCCGGTTGACCTGAAGCAATCGCCGTATCGATCAGGTTGAGCGGCGCGTCGCCGGTTGTACATGAAATATTCGATCGGACTGTTACATTTGGATAGACCTGACTGACCGCGCCCCAGCGAATCCCTGCGCTCACGAAGCCCTGCACATTCTTGAGTTTTTGGTTGAGTGTCTTGGGAGTTTCGGGGTATCCATGCCCACTGAGCAGCATGGCAACGCTGGTCAGCGCGCAACCCACATAACCGACGGTATCGCTCGGGTCGCCGAAACCTAGGATGTCAGTTTTCCATTTTGGATCTTGCTGGGAGAGGTAGACGAGCTTGAAGGACATGAATCACCTCCTTTGGCGGTGGAGAGCAATGTAGTCATTATACTCTTGAAGAAAAGATGAAATAATCCTCACATCGTCCAGATTTCCGCCTTCATATCCAGCTCATCAGACCAGCGCTTTTGCAATTGAGTAATCTCATCTCGAATATTTTTGGGCAGTGGCTCGATATGTTGCGCGGCACTCAAAAATTCTTCAAGGTTTTCCAAATGACTCGTCGCCCCCACGGTTGCGCGGACTTGAGGAAAGCTGTGTGCAAAACGGACGCAAAACTCTGTCCAACTCTGGGCGCCAGAGCGCTCGAAGATCGGTGCCATTTCCGCAGCGCGTTGTTGCAAATAGGGCTTCCAGGCATAGCCGGGGACATCCCGCAGTTTGTATATATTCCCGCCCGCGACGGTCCGCATGGCGATCATCGGCTCATCCCGTTTGACAAGCGCATCCCATAGCTCGTTGGATGGAAAACGCTGTAGTGGATTCAGGTAAAAGATATAGCCATCCACGATGCCTTCCGGGTAGCCAGCGCGCAGGGCTTTGAAGGCCACCTCCGACGACCACGGGAAGACCTCGAGCACGAAACGATTGACAAGTCCTTCCTGCTTAAGTTGAGAAAACAGTTTATAGCATTCCCCGCCGTTTGCATAATCCTCAGCAAGTTCTCCACTCAAGCAGAGTTGACCGAGCTCCAGCCCCTTCAAGCCCAGTGGATCGATGTTCTGATGGATCACATCGCGCAGTTCATCAATCTTGCTCCAGCCAATCTTGACGATCAACTTTGGCACACGCGTACGATCCTGGTCAAAAGCGGCGCGTAATACCTGGAGGGCATTGCCATAGGTGTGACTGGTGTGAAACCAGTCGACTCCTTCCATGGCAGCGCGCGCGACACTAACCCGCTCCTCAAAAGGGATTTTTTCATCGCCAAGGCGCGTGGTGCCATAAATGTAGGGGGGAAGGTCGGAAAGCAAAGGTGACTGGCTAGAAGATTCTTTGTTTAACATCTTATGAATACCTCATTCAAAAAGCTCGGTTATAGCCCTGTGGCAGTTGCTCTAAAAATTTCTTAACATCCTTTGGGGCAATGAACAATTTTTCAATTCGTCTTGTAAATCCATTTGGATTCTTGGGGACCATCAGCAGCCCATCCTGTGTGTTTCGATTGCGCACAAAAGCATCCCAGTTGTTGTCTTTTTGATACTTGCTTTGTTCAATGCGGTTGATCTCCTTGAAACTGAGAAATAAACGATAGTCAATATGACCGGGAACGAAACGGATTCCAACTCCCTGGTCGGTAATGACGTAGGTCGTTGTGGCGCCGAAGAATTGCGTATCCCGATAGAGAATGGTAAACCCAACAATCATCAGAAAGATCTGCCAGAAATTTAAACCAAACTGTCCCTTTAACAGCCATGCCAACAATATGGCACCCGCCACCAGGATTAAGATCTTTCGGGCAGAGTCCATCCATGAAAAAGGAGGCTGGTCTACATAAAACTTTCCGTCCTTAAAAGCATGTTCACGCTGCAGGTTAGAGATCCAGGCGCTGGATTGCCAGCGTAAAGCCAATAACCCAATTAGGATGACCACAAGGAAAACAATCGAGAAGGTGGGCGGCCATGACCAAAACGTGATCGCAGCGATCCAGGCGTACGGAAATTGTTTGATGAACAAAACAGGGATGCCAAGGATAAGATGGTCGAGGGCTGGTTTCATAGGTTCATTATAAATGGCGGAATGACAATAGTGAAGCATGGAATATGCAGAGTAATCCAAAGCAAAGTCAAGTACAATACGAAGTACCGCACGCCGGCGGTAAACACGATTCTCACGATGGAATATACTCCATAAAAATCACCGCAGCCCAGATCAACACTGGAATCTGAGCTGCTTTGGTTTGCCCATTTTACATTTTATGAAGTCACACACAGATTACG